>JAFRZS010000030.1 GCA_017442445.1 Clostridia bacterium | reverse complement strand
GAAGAAAGAGCGACGGTAACACTTTCAAGCTCAGTTATTGAAGTGAATGAAAGTGAAGCGTATTACAGAGCAAACTTTATGGTAACAAGAGAATTACCTGAAAATCTTGTTCTTGTAAGTTCAGGATTATTGCTCACACAGACAGCAGATTTCGGAACAGCCGAAAAACTTACGTTTGAAGAACAGTCTGAAAACAGCAATTTAATCAGACTATACAGAACTGTTCACACAACAAATGACGGACAGTATCAGCTGACGGTAAAAACCTCAACAAGCAAAACACTCTATGCAAGAGGATTTCTGGTTTACCTTGATACAAAAACAGGTGATATAATAACACTCTACACGGATGTTCAGCAAGTAAATTCATAACAAACAAGAAAAATCCTATCCCTTTTAAAGCTGTAATGTATAATGAAATTGCAAATTGAGATTCTTTGGAGATTTTTATGACTAAAATATTTGAAAAATACGAAACTCTATTCTGTATATTTCTTGTAGTTGTATATATTGTAGTTAATTCTGTTTGTATTCAAAATTTTGGGAATACAAGCTGTGTTAGTGCTATCGTCAATACTATATTATCTGCGAGTCTGATAGCAATAATGCTGATGTTAAAAAGGACTGCATATTACGGCTTGAAAAAGGTTGAAAACGCAAGGCAATATTTATATTTTATTCCTCTGTTTATCATTGTGACAGTCAATCTGTGGAATGGTTTTAACATCAATTATTCTGCGAGTGAGATAATATTTCATGTTTTAACCATGCTAAATATAGGATTTATTGAAGAGATTATCTTCAGAGGATTTTTATTTAAAATGATGGCAAAGAATAATGTTAAAAGTGCTGTAATCGTAAGCGCTGTTACTTTTGGTGCAGGTCACATTGTTAATTTAATAAACGGCGCAGATCTGATTCCTACTTTAATTCAGATATGTTACGCAACTTCGATAGGCTACTTGTTTGTTGTTATATTCATTAAAAGTAAATCACTTATTCCCTGTATCGTAACACATTCTTTAGTAAACTCTCTGTCTGTTTTTAATATTGAAAATACGGTGTCAATATACATAGCACCCGTATTTCTGATAGTTATTCCTCTTGCTTACGCGTTTTATATAAATAAAAAAATTACAGGGTAAATGAAAACTTTAAGTCTGTATAATTTAGCAAATAACAAATTATCGCTACACACCAAACCTCTTTGTAAATGGTATTACCAAATACAAGGAGGTTATTTTTGTGTTCAGCAACTGAGCTGAAGCTTATGATTTTGTAGTGTACCATTTTAATTGACGGTGGTAATACCTCTTAAAGTACCCGCTGTTTTGGGTGGGAAGCAAGGCGAAAAAACTTGACAAATACAGTTAGTTTGATGTAAAATCGAAATGTATTTTGATAAAATTGTCAAATCATTTTTACTTTTTTTAAGAAAAATTAAATTCGGAATTGGCAGGAGGATTTTTACAGATGAAGAAAAGAATCATCGAAAGAATAATAAGCTTGTTGTTGAGCATTGTAATGATTTTATCATGCTTACCGATGAGCATTGTCGCGGTGCCGTCTATTAAGACGGATGCTGATTTCTTTGCGAAATTGAATCTCAACACGGTTGGCATGGAATCGGTAAAATCTGCGGTAAGTTCAAGCAACTATACCAACGCGAAATCGGCGTTGTTGACTTATTATAAAAATAAGTTTGCGAATTATCATACTGTCACAGACGGTACCGGCGGAGATTTCGGTACTCTTGCGATGGTGGATACCTTTGCATATTACGAAAATGTTAAAGCTCACAAAACTATTGAATACAACAGCGGTGCTTTCAAACAGTACAGCCTCGGTGTCGTAAGCGATACAACGGGTATATATGTTTTATCTGCGGTTAAAAAGACTTCATATTCGATTGAAATCGCTTCAAAAGAATATGCTACAGAGAGTATGCGACCTGTACTTAAATGCTACAATTCATCGGGCACATTATTGGACTCTGTAAATCCTACTGCTGACGGATATGTAAAGTACGGTGCTAAAACAACAAACTACGGTAGTGCAACTACTCTTTTTGTCCGTCACGATTCCACAACCACATTACCTTATTCCACTAATTCACAGCGTGCATATTTGAAATTCACACTTCCGAGCGGTACAGCTAAAACGGAGCTTGTCATTTATGCTAAAATCAACGGCGGCTCTGCAGCTACTCACACTCTTGATTTATACCAATTTGCTGCAAGAGGTACTGCATGGACAGAAGCAAATCTTACATGGCAATGGCTTATTGATAATAAAGTAATCGGTCACTATGCGTATGACGGTGTTACCGGCGGATATGATTGGGCAGATGAAATCGGTACACCTCCAAACGATTGGGTAGATGCACACTGCAGATTATTCAGTGTCAACGGAATATTTCAGTTTGCGGTTGCATCGGGTGTAAGTGCGACTGACAAAGAAGCCTATCTCAACAAGGGTAAATCATTACTTTTTGACTTTATCAACGATGCTGATGTTACAGGCGGTTGGCCTGACGGCAGAGATAAAGAAACTCCGTTCAGACTTAATTATGCTCCGTTTTTCTACAAGACATTATTAGCGAATAATAAATTAACAGCGGACGAAAATGTAACATTCCTCAAGTGGATTTATGATGAGGTTGAATTTTTAGACGGTGGCGGAAATCTTTTCCCGCTATCATCAGCTCCACTTGCTTCTTCTGCATACGGAAACCACGTGTTCCACCACATTTCAGGATTTTATTCCGGTCTTTCATATTTCTCGGAATTCAGTAATGCAAGCACGTGGAGAACAACCTATGAAAGCAGATGGACATCGATTATAAATGACATCGGTCTCCTCGGTACAGACGGTTCTTATAATGAGGGTGCGTTGGGAGCTTATGCTATGGAATCTATGACCTGTATTCGTAATATAGCAAGGGCTATGAATGATACAGGTGACACAAGCTCTGCAAAAGCAAAGTTATATACTTCATATATGATAAAGTTTATGAGGTTTATGATGGACATGACTTTCCCGAACGGTAACACACCGGCAACCGGTCAGCGTTGGGGAAATGCATCAAAATCGTATATTACAAGATTCCTTGAAGCATTGAGCCACGATTTTTATAATGACCAAGGTGTTCAGGAGTTAAAATATTTTATAGATTCTAACGACGGAACAGAGCCTGACACGGTTGCATATTATCCCATCGGACAGTTTGCAACTGACCGCACAGGCTATACCACGAATGACTCAATGATATATATGTCTGCAAGAGCAGGGGGAAACTATGACCACCCCGATGCTCTGGCATTACTTATGTACAACGGCGGAAAATATCTTTTAGCTGAAACTGATTATACGCAAACGACGTCAAATACAACGGCTGCTCATAATACAGTTGAGTGTAACGGTACTAATCAGAGAACCACAAGACCGCCGATGACTTACGTTAACAATTCAACACTTGATTCTGTTGGTAATGAGGGCGCATCATCAATGTCTGCGTGGACTGATATTACTGACGGATATGACCATTACCGCGAAGTCAACTATCTGAAAGCCTTGAATGGCATTGTTATTGTTACGGATAAGGCACAAAAGAAAAGCGGAACGGGAACAATAAAATACGTCCAGAACTGGCATACATCATCAGGTTCAAATGCAACGGTTGCAACGGACAACTACGACACGGGCAAAACTGCATTTTCCTCAGGTTCAAATCTTGTTATCGCACAGACAAGCGGTAACAGTATTACCTCTTCCGTTTCGGGCAATAATTTCAAATACACCCAAAGTGTTTCGGGTACTGCGGCTACATATCAGACGGTACTTTATCCTGTAAAAGCAGGAGCAACCGCAACGGTACAGCCGAATAAAATTACTTTGAATGTAGCTGATTCTGTTGCACGTGCATCGCAGATTACTATTGACGATTCAGCACATACAAGCCTGAGAAGCTTATATGTTTATCAGTCGTTTGAAGAAACTCCCACATCAAGAGCATTCGGTAAATTCACAACAGATGCATCAAATGCGGCAATTGCTCATAATTGGCAGGGTGAAAGATTTTTTGCATCAATGACAAACGGCTCTGTTGTTACAGATACCACATCCGGCGCTACTGTTTTGAAAACAAGTGAACCGGTAACTGATTTGTCTGCAAAATTAAACGGAACAACACTTGAGCTTGAAAGCTCAGATGCAAATATCAATAACATCACCGTGACTGCAAACTTAGACGATGTAACCGTAAGCAAGGTTACACTTAACGGCGAAGAAATGCCTTCCTATAAAGATGCAAATTCAAATCTTGTTATCGGACAGCAGATAATTCACTTCTACGGTGATGAAGCAGGTGACACGTCAAAATGGAATGGAAATCAGATAACTTTAACTTGGGATACTGCAAACAGTGTAGTTAACGGTGTTGCAACAGGTACCGATCCCTATTTTTATCACAATGCAGAACACTTGAATTATCTCGTTAAGAGTGGCGATATCATTGAGATTCGTCTCAAAACAACCATCGGTTCAACTACTGCACCGACTGTAAAAGCGTTCTACCAGACATCTGACGGACAAGGTTTTGCAGGTAACGGTGGTATAAACGGAACAAGAACAGGGACCTATGTTGACGGCGAGTTTTCAACGATTAAGTTTACTATTCCGTCATCAAAGGTCGGAAAAACTATTACTAAGGTTCGTATCGACCCGTTCGACGGTTATACGGGAGCAACATTCTCACTTGACTATATCTATATAGGCTCGTCTGATAAGGCTCCGTCAACATATAAGAACAGCCTTTTCTTCGACTTTACAAATGACGAAGAGGCTGAGCGTCGCTATACATCCGAGGCTTACGGCGACAAGAAATATGATGAAGGCGGATATGCATCATATGGTTTGTCAACAGAAGGAGCCTGGTACGTTAACGGAGGTGCAATATCTGATGTTACCGTTTCAGGCGGAGCTATTGCGATGACTCAGGTTCCGGAGCCGGATGCAGAGGCGGGCCATTGGGGTTATATTTCAACGGCTGATTGTCTGAGATACTATACAAACCCCGGTGATATTATACAAGTCAGATTAAAAACTCTTAATATGGAACTCGTTTCCGGCAAAGCTATGGGATTATCCTTCTATGCCAACAACAGTACAGCTGATCTTTACAACACCACAGCGGCAGCAATCGGACGTCCGAACAGCTACGCGGATGATACTTGGTACACCTTGCAGGCAGAATTGTCAGGTGATATGATCAATGCCGATTATCTGACATCGGCAAGACTTCAGTGGGCAAATATCAAACCTATAGACGGCAAAGTCGGTAAGGTTGTAATTGATTATATTTATGTAGGTCCGAAGGCAAATGCTCCCGGAACAAAGAGCATTTATAACATAGCTTACAATGACGGCTTCAATTTGTTGCCGGCACTTGATGTTAATATCGGCACTTCAACGGTAAACAGGGGAAGTGGTGATACCTCGACTTACTCTGTTTCCAACAAAACCGTTACAATGACAAATACCAGATCAAGCGGTGAAACATACCACTATTTCAATAAATCAGGTCAAACATTCAATCTGACAGCAGGAAAAGAATACCGTTTTTCCTGCACAACATCGGGAACCTGGGGTAACTCTTCACAGGTTCAGGCATTCCTCAGAACAGGTTCTACCCATGTCCACATGGATTCAAATAACTTTACATTTACACCGACTATAACGGGAACATATTATCTTCGTTTTGATGTAAATGTCGCAGGAGAAACACACACTTTCTCAAATGTCAGAATAGTTGAAACGTCGGCAACTAATCTTCCGACAGGAAATACCGCATCGTCAACACACTATTTCGGTGAAGCAAAGACACTTACATCAAATGCTTACACAAGAACCGGTTATACATTCAAGGGTTGGTCAACAACAAGAGGTGCAACCACGGCAACCTATACTAATGCTCAGTCCGTGAAAAACCTTACAAATATTCCGGACTCAACCGTAACACTCTATGCAGTATGGGAATTGAATAAATATACAGTTTCATATAATGCAAACGGTGGCTCGGGTGCACCGTCAGCACAGACAAAAACACACGGAACAGCATTAACTCTCAGCACAACAAAACCGACAAGAGAAGGTTATACATTTGAAGGATGGAATACAGCTCAAAACGGCTCAGGTACAGACTATGCCTCGGGTGGAAGCTACACATCAAATGCTTCAGTAACTCTCTATGCACAGTGGGCTCCAGCTATAACCTACACAGTAAAATATGATGCCAACGGCGGAACGGGAACAACAGCAGACAGCACACATGTATATGGAACTGCTAAGGCATTGACCGCAAACGGATTTACCAGAACGGGATATACTTTCCTTGGTTGGTCAAAGTCTAATACCGCTACAACTGCAACATATACAAACAAGCAAAGTGTAACTAACTTAACATCTGAAAGCGGTGGTACAGTTATACTCTATGCAGTATGGACTACTTCTAAATACACGGTTACATACAATGCTAATGGCGGTTCGGGCGCACCTGCACAGCAGACAAAAACTTATGGAACAGCCCTGACATTAAGCACAACCAAGCCTACAAGAACAGGCTACACCTTTGCAGGGTGGAATACAAAATCTGACGGCACGGGTACGAACTACACAAGCGGAGCAAATTATACTGCAAATTCCAATTTAACGCTTTATGCAAAGTGGACTGCTATAACCTATACAGTTAAGTATAACGCTAACGGCGGAACGGGAACAACGGCAAACAGCTCTCACGTCTATAATACTGCTAAGGCATTGACTGCAAACGGATTTACCAGAACGAATTATGTTTTCATTGGTTGGTCAAAATCTAATACCGCTACAGCCGCAACCTATACAGACAAGCAAAGTGTAAGTAATTTGACTACTACATCAGGTACGGTAAACCTTTATGCAGTCTGGGTTCCTTCTACATACAAGATTACATACAATGCCAACGGCGGTTCGGGTGCACCGTCAGCACAGACAAAAGCATACGGAACAGCCCTGACACTCAGTTCCACAGTACCGACAAGAACAGGTTACACCTTTGCAGGCTGGAATACAAAATCTGACGGTACGGGAACAAATTATGCCTCCGGTGCAAGCTATACGGCTAATGCAGCGGTTACACTTTATGCAAAGTGGACTGCTATAACCTATACAGTTAAGTATAACGCCAACGGCGGAACGGGAACGATGTCAAACAGCACCCATACCTATGGCACAGCAAAAGCCTTGACAGCTAATGACTTTACCCGTACAAATTACACATTCTTAGGTTGGTCAACATCAAGTACTGCAACTGCCGAAACATATACAGATTGTCAATCTGTGAAGAATTTAACTTCAACAAGCTCAGGTACGGTAAACCTCTATGCAGTCTGGGCATTGAGTACAAAAGTATATACCGTTAAATATAACGATGGAACAAATTTATTCACACTTCCCGATGACAGTCCTAAGGTTACTGCTGCAGGAAACAGTTGTACATATAGCATATTAAACGGCACAATAACAGCAACCAATACAAATACATCTGAGGCAGAAGCCTATTTCACCGTTCCGAATATGACCGCTTATTTGGAAGCAGGAAAGACTTATACGTTCTCTGCAACGACTGACGGAACCTGGGGCGGCGGTGTAACCGATACAGTTCAGGTGCACCTGAATACCGGCAGTACGTATATAAATTTGTATACTCTGTCCGTAATGACCTTTACAGTTGAGGTTACGGGAACATATTCGTTCAGAATTGATATTAACGGTTATGGAAAAACACACACCTTCAGTAATATCCGCATAGTTGAGGGTGAAACAAAATCTGATGTTACAGGTAACACTAATAATTCACTCCATGTAGTGGATGCTGCCAAGAATCTCACAGCAAACGGATTCACAAAGCCGGGTTATACATTATCAGGCTGGTCAAAAACACGCGGCGGTACAAAGGCTTACAATAACAGCGCATCAGTTACAAACCTTATGACGACAAGCGGTGAAACTACACTCTATGCCGTATGGGTTAAAAATTCAGCAACCGTTAAGTATAACGACGGTACAAATCTGTTCACAATTCCCGATAATGTTACTACCGAAACCCAAAGTCCTTATAAGAATTGTGTATATAGAGTGCTTGATAATCAGATAATTATAACAAATAAAAATACTTCACCTGCATCAAATGGTGTATATGCCGAAACATATCATTATTTTGATGATATAACCGTAAACTTAACTGCAGGTACATATTATACATTCTCATGTACTACAAATGGAAAAACTTGGAATCATAGTGAAAGTATCTCAAATTCAGTTGAGGCATATCTTAGGTTAGGTGATACATCTACTCATATACACATAGAGACACAGACATTTACATTTACACCTGAGGTATCGGGTACCTATCATTTGAGATTTGATGTAAATTCCTATAATGAATCGGCAACCTTCAGCAATTTCAGAATTGTTCAGGGACAATCTGCTTCAACCATAACCGGTTATACAAATATTTCTACTCATACCTATGGTACAGCCGGAACTCTCAGAGCAAACGGATTCACAAGACCGGGCTATACCTTCAAAGGTTGGTCAACAGGTCGCGATTCTACGGTAGAATATGCAGGCGGAGTATCCGATGCAACCTTTATCCAAACAAATAACGGTACAAAAACCCTCTATGCAGTATGGACAGCAAATACTTATACGATTAAATTTAACGGAAACGGTAATACAGACGGTTCAACAGCAGATTTGAGCATGACCTATGATACAGCAAAAAATCTTACCGCAAACGGATTTACGAAAACAGGGTATGCTTTTGCAGGTTGGAATACAAAGGCTGACGGAACAGGAACTAACTATACAAATCAGCAAAGTGTTAATAACCTTAGCGCAACTAATGGAGCAACAGTAACACTTTATGCACAATGGACGGCAAATACATATACAGTATATTTCAATGCAGAGGGCGGTACTTGTGATACTCCAAGTAAAACAGTAACATTTGGCAGTACCTACGGCACATTGCCGACGCCGACAAAAAGCGGTTATACATTTGCAGGTTGGTATACTGCTGCGAGTGGCGGTTCTGCAATAGGTGAAACAACAACAGTAAAAAATGCAGGTAACCATACACTCTATGCACAGTGGAACGGAAACGAAATAACCGTAACATTCAACGCAAACGGGGGTACTTGTTCGACCACATCAAAGACAGTAATCTTTGGCGGTAAATACGGTACATTACCGGTACCTACAAGGACAGGTTATACGTTTGAAGGTTGGTATACTACGGGTAATTACCTGAAAACAGAAACTACAAATGTTACCGTAACAAATAACCACTCACTTATTGCGAAATGGACTGCAAATACTTATACAGTAAGTTTTAATACAAACGGTGGCGGAACAAATCCGTCGAGCATAACTGTAACTTACGACAGTGCTTATGGTACATTGCCAATGGTATCAGCAAGAATAGGTTATACTTTTGCAGGTTGGTACACAGCCGCAAGTGGCGGCACGAAGGTAACCGATACAACAGTTGTTAAAACTGCAAGTAATCATACCCTTTATGCACATTGGACCGCAAATACATATACAGTTACATTTGATTCAACAGGCGGAACAAATCAGGCAAGTATAACTGTAACTTATAACAGTGCGTACGGCACATTACCGACTCCCACAAGAGAGGGTTACACATTTGAAGGTTGGTTTACTGTATCAGACCTTGAAAAGACAGCGGAAACAAGAGTTACTGCAGACCATGACCATACCCTCTATGCACATTGGACAGCTAACACTTACACAGTAAACTTTGATGCAAACGGCGGAAACTGTGAGCAAAAAAATAAGACTGTAACTTATGATGGTAACTACGGTACACTTCCGACACCGACAAGGGAAAACTATGGCTTCGACGGTTGGTACACAGCGGCAACAGGTGGTGCACAGGTAACGGAAACAACAGCAGTTTCAATTGCTTCAGACCACACACTTTATGCAAGATGGACAGCAAATGCCTATACAATTACTCTCAATGCACACGGCGGTACCGGCGGTACGACCTCCGTGAAAGTAACTTCCGGCAGTACATTACCGGACATTATTGTTCCGACAAAGGCAGGATATACATTTGCAGGTTACTTTGCAGATAATAAAACAACTGACTTAGCATATAACATACGCCAACCCGGTACTACAAGTGCAACCAGACGAGTAGATTTTAAAGTAACCGGCAATGATTGGAATTTTACAACGGTTGGTGATAAAGGAAGACAAGTCAAGGCTGTGATTACAGTTGTAGATTCATCCTTAACAACTGCCCCGAGAATCCAGTTCAATGACAAAATTCTCGATGGTTATATGTACACCGTAGAGGCAATTGAGAACGGATGGAAATATACTGTTGATTTCGCAATTACAGAAATAATGGTAACCGAAAGGGAAATGGCAAACGGAGAAACTGCGGCGTACGATACAAATTACCGTTTCATCGATTTTGAAGGGGTAAGTGTTGATTCCGTAATTACAGTTTTATCAGCAACCTTGGGCGGAAATATGTACTATGATGAAGACGGAAAAGGTGTTTTGGTAAGTGATTTTGTAACAGATGATACTTTGTATGCACATTGGACAGCAAATAAATACAATGTATTGTTTGATACCAATGATGAAAACGGCATAAATCTCTTTTCTGTTGACGGCAGAACAAAAACAGTAAACGGAATTACATACACCTATCTTCCGGAAACAAGGTCAATCAGAGTAAGTGGTACACAAACCGGAGATGATGATTATGTTGTTTTATCATCGGTACCTTTTACAGTACAAAACGGTGATTATTACAGAGTTTCGTTTTATCCAAGAGGTACTGTAACCAATGGTTATGTTGAGATTGTACTTTTGAGTGCAGATGGAAATGTACTCTTGCGTTCGGATTACAACGGAAAGCTTTCCTGGAATATTTCACAGGAAATTGCAGATGCTGCAAACAGAGTTGAACTCAGAGTTGTAAGAGATTCTGCAAACGGCGGAGCTGTAACATTCAGCAATTATCAGTTTACAGCTAAAATTGAAAAAACAAACTCCTTGACAGAGGTTACTCCTCCGGGTGTGTATTTAACCTATGATAGTGCCTACGGTACTTTGCCGATTCTCACAAGAGAGGGGTACACCTTTGCAGGTTGGTACACAGAGGCAATCGGAGGTGTACAGGTAACTGAAAACACAAAAGTAACAGTTGCGCAGACTCATACACTCTATGCCCATTGGGAACGAATGAAATACGAATTGACTCTTTCGTCAACAAACGGTTCACACATTCTTTACGGTGACAGTAAAGAAACGGCAACAACAATCGGTGACCACATGTTTACAAGCCTGGACGCAGGAACAAAGGTTTATGTAAACGCAGTTCTG
>JAFRZS010000029.1 GCA_017442445.1 Clostridia bacterium | reverse complement strand
CAGCAGAATATGAATCATAGTATTCTTTCTGTTTTGTTTCCTGGTATTTGGAAGCTAAAGCTGTTTCTTTCTGAAGTTCTTTGAAAAGCTTTAAAGTCATACCGTTTCCGTAAACGTTTTTAAGATAACCTTTAAGGCTTGTCGGATTAGTAGATGTAGAGCTCTGTTCAACACTTGTTTTAAGTTCGTTGATCTGATCATCAATTTCTTTAAGATCAGCATCATCAAGCTTTATTCCTGCTTTTTTAGCTTCAGCAGCAAGTGCTTTTCTTTCCTGGATACCGATGATGGAGATGTCTGCGAAATAATCCATCCAAGTATCATACTTGTCAGCATCTTCGCCTTCAGCAGAATCATCAGCTGTATATTTCTGTTCGTCAGGAGATTTTGATGTATCAAAACCTAAGATGTTTGAACCGTAGTACTGCATATACTGTTCAGACATTGTGCAATACTGATTGTAAGTTGAGCGTAACTGATATGTATATTCAGCTTCACTGATGTTTACATCACCAACTGAATAAACAGGTACGATTCTCTCAAACACACCAAAATTGTTTAAAAGCAAGAAGGATACACCAACAACTACTGCTACTGCAAATACAACAGCAACGATTCTTGCAATCAAAACATCAGAACCTGAATTACCTGAACCGTTTTTCTTTGCAGATTTCTTTGCACTTTTGGCAATTCTTGCCTTTCTTTCCTTGCGGTACTGTTCAGCCTTGCTGACAGTTGACTCATTTTTAGCCATTTCATTCATCCTTTTCTTCTTGTATTGCGGCTTATTACAGCCATAACACAACTATTTTATACTATAATGCGAAAATTTACAAGAGTTGTTTATAAAAAATTTGTAAATTATAAGATATTTTCAATTAAAAACTTCTGCGACTTCCGAATTTCCTGAATCTCAAATAAAATTTCTTTGCACGAATATATAAATTCTTCACTATCAAGTTTTTCAAGCGTAAAAATATGTCTTTCGAGATTTTTATATTTTTCATCACAAAGTATTAGTCCGAAAATAACTTCTGATTTTTCCCATGTTTTTTGAAGTCTTGACTTTTCAGAATTCGTTTTCATTATATATATAGTTTCATTCTGTATAGCAGTAAGTTTTTGGTTGAACACAATATTTCCCGAAACAGCTAAAACGATAACTATAACAAGCATTGATATTGCAAGAACTAATCTTTTCAAATATTATCATCCTTTTTAATTAAAGTAACATTTTCATAAGAATCAACTGTCAATAATAATATCTCTTCAACAGGTATATCTCTCTTATTCAGAATTTTTTTTAGTTTTCTATCCGTCATGTTACAATCAGCGAAATTTTTTGTTATTATTCTTCCGTCACTTATGATAAGACAGGGAAGAGAAGACGGTTTGCTTTTTATTTTCATATCTTTTAGAGTTACGGTTTTACATTCATCTTTCAGCAATACACTTAATGAACCGTTTGTTTCTGCCACAGCATATTGAACTTCGTTTATATCAAAAACATCTTTTTGTCTTAATGATTCAAGTATATCGTCAACTGTAAACCTGAGTCTTTTCAGTTCTTTCTGATCAATTTTACCGTTTCTTATAACGACAACTGCATTTCCTTGTATAATACCTCTGAGTCGGTTGCTTTTCATACTTATAACAGAAACTATTATTTCAAACGCTACAAGCAGAAAAATAGCAATCAAAGAATTTATTATCGGTATTTCAGGGTCTTCCATAGGAATTGATGCGACCTCAGAAAGTAAAATTGTGATAACGAGTTCGGTAGGTTGAAGTTCACCGATCTGGCGTTTTCCCATAATTCTGACAGCTGTAACAACGAAAATATACAGTATTAAAGTTCTGATAATTGTCGGAATCATTTAATCACTCCCGAAATATTTTAAACAGAAAAAAATTTTTTATTAAAAATACTTGCATTTTTAAAAGAGATATAGTATAATTCCAATGTTCAGTATTTTGACTTATAATGCAACCGAAAGAGGTGACAAGAATGAAAGAGGGAATCCATCCCAAATACGAACCCACAACAATTAGATGTGCTTGCGGAGAGGTTATTGAAACATCCTCTACAAAACAGGATTTGCGCGTTGATATTTGCTCAAAGTGCCACCCGTTCTTCACAGGAAAACAGAAGCTTGTTGATACAGGTGGACGTGTTGACCGCTTCAAGAAGCGTTTCAACCTTCAGGACTCTAGCAAGTAAAGGATTGGTGGACGGTGCATCAGCATCGTCCCTTTTTCATTATTATTATGGAATACAGAACTGTTAAATTTGAATCATCAGATGAATATATTGTAAAAAAATCTCGTTTCATAGGATATGCCTGTCCCGTAAAGAATCCCGATGAAGCGTTGGCTTTTATATCTAAAATCAAGTCAAAACACTGGGATGCAACACATAATGTGTATGCTTATATATTGAAAGACAGCGGTATAAAACGTTATTCCGACGACGGTGAACCCCAGGGTACTGCAGGAATACCGACGCTCGATGTTCTTGAAAAAGAAAATGTAACAGATGTCTGCGTTGTCGTCACAAGATATTTCGGAGGGATACTTTTAGGTGGAGGCGGATTGGTTCGTGCCTATTCTCACTCTGCTAAAATTGCACTTGATGCCGCAAATATTATAACAATGTCATTGTGTACTATTGCAGAAATTACTTGTGACTACGGCTTTTACGGTAAATTACCGAGCTTCATTCCCGAAAACGGCGGTAAAATTCTTGACACTGTATATGAGGATAATGTAACTGTCCGCATTTCTTTACCGAAGGATTTAACTGAAAAATTTAACGAAAATCTTATTGATACCAGCAACGGAAGATATAAAATTAAGGTAATTGACGAAGAATTTTCAGAAATTTAAAAAAATAAAGAGGAATTCACACTTTTTTGTTGTATATATAAATTAAAAGGGGGTTATAGTGTGGAGAAAACTGTACGCGAGATGACAATTGAAACAGAATATAAAAGTTTCAGTCCGTATGCTTCGTTCTCAGATAAATCCAAAGGCAGAACTCTACCTGAAGAAGAATGTTCTGTAAGAACAGCTTATCAACGAGACCGTGACAGAATAATACATTGTAACTCTTTCAGGAGACTTAAACATAAAACTCAGGTATTTTTATCACCTGAAGGCGATCATTACAGGACAAGACTTACACACACTCTTGAAGTTGCTCAGATTGCCAGAACAATTGCAAGGGCACTGAGATTAAATGAAGACCTCACTGAAGCTATCGCTTTGGGTCACGATCTCGGACATACGCCTTTCGGACATGCCGGTGAACGCGCACTTAATGAACTCTTTGTACTCGGGTTCAATCATTTTGAACAAAGCGTCAGAGTTGTTGAAAAATTAGAAAAGAACGGTGCGGGTCTTAACCTTACATATGAAGTTAAGGACGGAATACTCTGTCACACAAGGGGAAAAGAAGCTGAAACCCTTGAAGGCGCAATTATAAGATACGCTGATAAAATTGCCTATATCAATCATGATATTGACGATGCAATAAGAGGAAATATTATTTCCGAAGCTGATATACCAAAAGAGTACACCGATATTCTCGGTGATACAAAATCAAAAAGAATAAATACGCTTGTTACATCAATTATAGTAAATTCGGATACAAGCATTAAAATGCAGTCTGATATAGCATGGGCATTTGACAGGCTACATGAATTTATGTTTTCAAAAGTTTACACAAATCCCGTTTGTAAAAGTGAAGAGAAGAAGGTTGAAAAAATGCTCGGTTGGATGTACAACTATTTTATATCACATCCCGAGGAATTGCCTCAGCACCTTCACTCTGTAATCTTGACAGAAGGTATTGAAAGAGCCGCTTGCGATTACATAGCAGGTATGACTGACAGATTTTGTGTAAATACTTTCAACAGATTATTTGTTCCCGGTTTCTGGGTAGACTTTGATTAAATTAAGAAAGGAAGTATTGTCGGTATATGCGATTTGATGACAGCTTTTTGCAGGAATTAAAATTCAAAACCGATATAGAAACAACTGTTTCGTCGTATGTTTCTCTCAAACGAAGAGGGCGTACACTTG
>JAFRZS010000305.1 GCA_017442445.1 Clostridia bacterium | reverse complement strand
TTCAGATGTACTTGATAAAGACGCTCCGATATTTATTTGTAACTCTGATTGTGCGGACGATGTTGAAACAATTAAAACAATGTTAAAACAGCAGTATGGAGTTAATGTTGATAAAGTTGTTTCAATCGGTGCTGTTATTGGTTCACATACAGGACCCGGTACTATCGCACTTTTCTTCATCGCTAAAAACAGATAATATTTTTTGAGTGTCGAGTGGCGATGTTTGTTTGTAGCATAAAATAATAAATTAAAATAATTTTTTTCTTTAACTGATTAAAGGGTTCTTGCAAGTTCAACTTGCAAGAACCCTTTGACTTATCTTGTTTTATGCGGTCTGTAGTTTTTTGCATACCTGTTTTTATATGTTGAATAACAATTCAGTATATGTAGGATAAGGCCAGAATTTTGAATCGGTGTTAGCTTCCATTTCGTCAATGAAGTTTCTGAGTTCTGTCATACCCTGCAAAATAATATCTCTGAAATACTTACTTGCCTCGGTGATGTTTTTAAAGTCCATAACGCCGTTAGCAGCTTTTTCAAGTGCGATAACCTTGTCAAAAGCCTTTGCGTTAAGTTCAGAAAGTCTGACGAGTAAGGTTTCTTCAACAGAAACATCAATTTTATCTGAAACAGTTCGTTTAGCGATTATTGTTTCGGACAAATGCTTATTGAAAGCAGAAACAGCAGGAATAATATCTTTCTTGACCATTTCAACAAGAGTTAATGCTTCAATATTGATAACCTTACAATAGTTTTCCAAGAGTATCTCATAACGAGAACGCATTTCAGCTTCTGTATAGATTTTGTGAGAAGTAAACAAGTTGATGCTTTTTTCAGAAATAAAATAGGGAAGAGCTTCGACGGTATCTGTTAAATTTAAAAGACCTCTGTTTTTAGCTTCGTTTTCCCACTCTTTGGAGTAGTTATTACCGTTAAAGATAATTCTCTTATGTTCTTTGATTGTTTTCTTGATAAGAGTATTGATAGCTGTTTTGAAATTATCAGCTGTTTCAAGATAATCTGCGAATTGTTTTAATTCCTCGGCAACAATTGTATTAATGACGATGTTTGGTCCTGAAATTGAGAAGGAAGAACCAATCATTCTAAACTCAAACTTATTACCGGTGAATGCAAAGGGTGAAGTTCTGTTTCTGTCTGTTGTATCTTTAGGAAAATGAGGAAGAACATGAACGCCGATTTCCATTTCGGTCTTATCCACATTACTGTAATTCTTTTCCTTTTCAATAGAATGAAGAATCTCTGTAAGCTCATCACCTAAGAACATTGAAATAATTGCAGGAGGAGCTTCATCTCCGCCGAGACGGTGATCGTTACCCGCAGAGGCGGCAGAAATACGGATCAAATCCTGATATTCATCAACCGCTTTAATAACTGCGCAAAGGAAAACTAAGAATTGCGCATTATCATGAGGTGAATCGCCGGGCTCAAGTAAATTTTTGCCCGTATCTGTTGAGAGTGACCAGTTGTTATGCTTACCGCTTCCGTTTACGCGAGAGAAAGGTTTTTCGTGCAAAAGACATACCAAATTATGTTTTATAGCAACCTTTTTCATTATTTCCATTGTGAGCTGATTGTGATCGGTTGCGGTGTTTGTCAATGAGAAAATAGGTGCCAATTCGTGTTGAGCAGGAGCAACTTCGTTGTGTTCCGTTTTTGCGAGAATTCCTAATTTCCACAATTCTTCGTCAAGCTCTTTCATATAAGCTGAAACTCTTGGTTTGATTGAACCGTAATAATGGTCATCAAGCTCCTGCCCCTTCGGAGGGGGAGCACCGAAAAGTGTACGACCGCAGAAAACCAAGTCTTTTCGTCTGTCGTAGAGGTCTTTATCAATAAGGAAATATTCTTGTTCGGGACCTACTGTTGTAACGACTCTTTTTACATCATTTTCGCCAAACAATCTTAAAACTCTCAAAGCCTGTTCACTTATAACCTCAACTGAACGGAGCAGAGGAGTTTTTTTATCAAGCGCTTCACCGCCGTATGAACAGAAAACACATGGAACACAAAGTGTTCCGTCCTTAATAAAGGCATAAGATGTCGGATCCCACGCAGTATAACCCCTTGCTTCAAAAGTTGCACGCAAACCGCCTGAAGGGAAGCTTGAAGCATCAGGTTCACCTTTTATAAGCTCTTTACCTGAAAACTCCATTATAATTTTTCCGTCTTTTGAAGTTGATATAAAGCTGTCGTGTTTTTCTGCCGTAACACCTGTCATAGGCTGAAACCAATGAGTAAAGTGTGTCGCACCTTTCTGAATTGCCCAATTTTTCATAGCATTAGCAACTTCATTTGCAACAGAAATATCAAGTGATTTTCCGTCCTGAATAGTCTTTTTTAAAGCTAAATATGTCGCTTCGGGCAGAGTTTTTTTCATGCACTCGTCATTAAAAACTGCTGAAGCAAAAATATCATTTATTTTTCCCATATCTTCCACCTGAAATCTATTTTTTAATTTCTGATAAGTCAATCTTATCGAATTTTTTAAGATGTACAATGATATCGGCGAGTGTTATATCTATACCGCCGATTTCGTCAGATTCAAAGTTAATAATCAAAACCGGATCGTGAACACTGAGTCTTATTGTCAAACAGCCGTTTTCAGTATAAAAACGCATTCCTTCGAAATTTTTTTGTTCCTGTGTCCATGCATCTGATTTATTTTTAATCAGGTAATTTATAAAGTTTTCGCCGTAATTTTTAAAATCATCTGTCAGAAGTTTCATTCTGATCTCGCGCGTTTCTTCAGGTTCTTTGAGGTTTTTGAGTAAATCATCAAAAGTTTTACCCTCAGATGCGAGTTTTGACATTTCAACAATAATTTTTGTTATGAGATAAGCACCGTCATCAAGGAAATAGTTTTCTGCTAAAGCGGCATGGCCTGATGTTTCAATAGCGAGGGGACAAAATTCTCCGTTGTTACATAATTCAATCTGCTTTCCTATGACATTTTTGTAACCGCGTTTATATCTGAAATGTTTTGAATTCAAATGATTTTCAATAAAGTCGGTAAGTCCCATTGTTGTTACACTGTCTGTAACTATTGTACCTGTTTTCTCTTTAAGCAAAATTGCGGAAACTAAAGCAATCAGTCTGTCTTTGTTTATAGGATTTCCGAATTTATCCACACAAGCGGCTCTGTCAACATCTGTATCAAATATAACACCGAAATCAGCCTTTGAATCTATAACCGCTTTACATACTGAAGACATAGCTTCGTTATTTTCGGGATTCGGAATATGATTCGGAAAACTGCCGTCAGGCTCAAGGAATTGACTTCCGCTTATATCAGCACCGAGTTTTTCAAGCACATCATAGGCATAAAAGCCACCGGCACCGTTTCCTGCATCGACAACTATTTTCATTCCTTGAAGAGGTTTGTTGCCCTTATTTATACCGTCAATAATAACATTCCTCAGATGCTCTGAATACTGTGCCATAAAATCTGTTTTGGTAGCCTTGATTTCAGATGTTTTATTGAATTCTACGGCATCGTCTATAATGTCGCTGATATCTGACGATTCAAGACCTCCGTCTCTTGTGAAGAATTTTAAACCGTTTCTGTCAGACGGATGATGACTTGCAGTGATCTGTACAGCACCGTCACAACCGATTAAAACGGTTGTCATAAACATAGCCGGGGTTGAGGATAAACCGCAATCAAGAGCATCTACGCTGTTTGCAGAAAGAACAGTTAAGACGGAGTTTTTTATTCTTTCTGCAGAAAGTCTGGAGTCGTGTCCTACAGATATTTTCAAGTCGCAAATATTTTTGTTTACTTTCTTTGACAACCAACGGCAATATGAATCGGTTAATGATTTAATTGACTCATCAGATAAAAATAATGGATTGTCTGATTGAGCTGTATCACCGATACCTCTGATATCTGTACCGCTTTTTAAAACTTTTAAATTCATTTTAATAAACCTCTTTCTGCGATTTCCTGTGCGGCTAAGAGTATGCCTACTTTTGCGCTGTGGAAGTTAAGACCGCCTTGCATCCATACCGTAAAGGGTTCACGCAAAGGAGCGTCGGCAGAAAGTTCAATTGAAGAACCCATAGTGAATGCACCTGCAGACATAATAACCTGTGATTCATAACCGGGCATATCCCAGGGCTGAGGCTCAACGAAAGAGTCAACAGGAGCACCTTTTTGCATACCTTGACAAAAAGCAATCAGAGATTCAGGTTTTTCAAGTTTGATAGACTGTATAATATCAAATCTGTCTTCAATCGGTGTGGGTGTTACCTCATAACCGAGGTTTTCAAAAAGAGCAGAAGTAAATACAGCTGATTTCAAAGCTTCACCTACAACATGAGGAGCATTGAAAAATCCGAGCATCATCTCTCTTGTGTGACCTAAAGTAGCACCAACCTCGGTACCGAGTCCGGGAGTAGTAAGTCTGTAAGCGCAAAGCTCAATCAAATCTTTTTTACCTGCGATATATCCGCCGTTTTTAGCAATACCGCCACCGGGATTTTTAATAAGAGAACCTGCGATAATGTCCGCACCGAACTGAAGAGGCTCTGCAGTTTGTACGAATTCTCCGTAGCAGTTATCAACCATTATCACAGCTTTTGAATTTTCGTGGACAATTTTTGCGATTTCACCGATTTCTTCAACGGAGAGGCTGGGCCTCATTGTATAACCTCTTGACCTTTGTATGTAAACCATACGGACATCATCAGTGAGCGCATTTTTTATAGCGTTAAGGTCAGGCTTTCCGTTTTCGTCAAGGTCAACTTGCTTGTAGTTGATAAGAAAATCTTTCAAAGAACCCATACCGCCTGATGTAAGACCGATAACAGGTTGGATTGTATCGTAGGGAAGACCTGTAACGCAAAGCATGGTGTCATGAGGTCTTAATATTCCGAACAATGCGACAGCAAGAGTGTGTGTTCCGCAAGAGAATGTGTGGCGAACTAAAGCAGCTTCAGCACCTAAAGCAGAAGCAAAAACATCGTCAAGACCTTCACGGCCACGGTCGGAATAACCGTATCCTGTTGTTTCGTTAAAGTGTGATTCGCTGATTTTATTATCAATAAAAGCTTTAAGAACTTTTTGCTGATTGTATTCAACGATGCTGTCAATTAAATCATGGCGTTCCTTTAGTTTTTTTGTTGCGGCATCAGCTGCCATAGCAACTTTTTTGTCAAGATTCAGATTCATTTCTCATTTCCTTTACTGTATGTTACTGTAAAAGTGCCGATTATTTCAAAACCGATACTTTTATAAAATTCAACTATTGTATCCTTACGGCAGAAAAGATGAGCTTTTTTGCCGTTTGACTCACTTAAAAGATGGTGAATTATTTTTCTTGAAAGACCCTGGCCTCTGTATTCCGGATAGGTTGCAACTGCACCAAGGAAAACTGCATCATCTGTTTCAAAGAGCACCATAGCAGATGAAGCGGGTCCGGAGTCTTTTTTAATAAGTGCAAGTCTCGATATTCCGTGATTTATTCTGAATGAAGCATCTGCAATCCAGTTCTGCTTATCAGAAAGAAAACCAACACCTTGTGATTTAATAAGGTCATAGATTTCAGCAAGGTCACAGGAATTTTCAAAATCATCATCGTAATTTACGATATCACCTGTAAACTCAACGATCCAACCTTCTGAGTCATATTCAAGATTTAGTTTTTTAGCAATACTCTCTTCGCAAGTCACACTTGAGTAACCGACGACATCTAAAAATTCAGCTAATTCTTCAAAATAAGCATCCTCAGATGCACAAATTGTAATATCACCTGATATTTTTGAAATTGCACATGTGATGTTGTCATCAACAATCTGATACCAGAAATCAGCAAAATTATACTTTGTTGAGTAAGCTGAAAAAAGAGCATATATTCTTGTTCCGAAAGTATCAGAAGAACAAAGATTTTTAAAAATGTCAGGATTTTCTGCAAGTTTAATCATTGGGCAACTCCTCAATCAGTGCATTAACAAGACTATAAACTGAGTCAATATCTTTTTTGTTTACAACACATGAAGGTGAGTGGATATATCTGCAAGGTACAGATACGGCAACTGTTTTAACTCCGCATCTGCTTTTATGAATTGCTGAAGCATCGTTTCCACCCGCGACCTTTGTTTTAGTCTGTATATCAATATTGCGCTTCTTTGCAAGAGAGAAGGAAAATTTATACAGGTTATTATCGTAGACAGTACCTCTGTCCATAAATGATACTACCGCACCCTTGCCGAGTTCACATACTTTATTTTCACCCTCAACACCTAAAAGATCAGCAGCTGTTGTAGCTTCAATTACTATTGCATAGTCAGGGGCAACGGAAAATGCTGATGTCATAGCACCTCGTGTGCCGACTTCCTCCTGAACAGTAAAGACAAAATAAGTGTCATATCGGATTTCTTGTCTGATAAGCTTTAAGAGTACAGCACAACCAAAGCGGTCATCAATAGCCTTTGCTTTTAACATATCAGTACCGAGTTCAATACAATCAGAAACAAAATAAGCTATATCACCTTCGGCTACATATTTTCGTGCATCTTCATCCGAGGTTGCGCCGATATCTATATATAAATCTGATACAGAAGGGAAAGATTCTTTTTCTTTTGAAGAAAGTAAATGTGTGGGTTTTACGCCGATAACTCCTACATTTCCGTTAACGCTTACGGTTTTACCTGCTAAAACCTGCGGGTCAATTCCGCCCACACATGTGAATTTTAAAAATCCGTTTGAATTAATATAGGTAATAATGAGCGCAACTTCGTCCATATGAGCACAGACCATAAGTTTTTTGTTACGAGGCTGACTGCCTTTTTTAAAAGCAATAATATTACCTAAAGCATCTACGGTATAATCAGCATAATCTGCGATTTCTTTTATTATATAATCTCTTATATTTGCTTCTCTGCCTGAAGTACCGTTTAAAGTGCAAAGTGTTTTTATTTCATTAAGCATTTGCGATACCTCCTGATAAAACAAATTCAGTAATTAAATCTGCACAAGCTTTGATATCATCAAGTGACGCTACCTCAACACCTGTATGCATATTTCTCAAAGGAATTGAAACAAGGCCTGTCCTGATACCTGATAAAACAGTAGAGATGTGGTCAGCATCTGTACCTGTAGACGATCCCATAACTTCTTTTGAAAAGTTAATTCTCAAGTCTTCAGCAATTTTACAAAGTTTCTGAGAAATTTCATAATCAAGCACAGGGGAGATACCGATCATCGGACCGCTGCCTAATTTTGAAGATTTTTCGTCAGGTACTGATGGAGCTTTTGCAAAACTCACATCAACTGCGATTGCTGAAGCGGGATTCTCAGAAAAAGCTGCAGTGAGAGCGCCGTTTCCGTTAACTTCTTCAAAAGTTGCAAGTGAAACAGAAAAAGCTTTGTCAGTTTCTTTTAAAGCTTCAGCGCAAAGAAGAACAACTGCGACACCGGCTCTGTTATCAAGCGAAGTTGCGGTAACAGTGTTATTTTTTAATTCTGAAAACCTTGGAGACATTACGGCAAAATCACCGACAGAAATATATCTGACATTATCTCCGACATCGATTGTCAACTCGGAAACCTTAGGAACTTTTGCTGAATCATCGGATTGAAGGTGCGGGGGAGTTGATGTGACAATACCTTGGACCTGCTTTTCACCGAAAACTGTTATTTCAGACGCAGGCATAACTCTTGTATCAATGCCACCGTATGAATCAACCTTAATAAATCCGCTTTCATCCGTTTTCGTAACGACAAAGCCTATCTGGTCAACATGAGCTTCAATCATAATATTTTCACCGACACCGTCTCTTTTCGCTACAAGAGAGCCGAGCGGAGTAGTTTTAACATTCATAAATTCAGTGAGAAACTCAGAAGCAATCTCTAATGCGCCCTGAGTATTTACAAGTGTCAATTTTTCAATGAGATTTCTGATTTTCATTTTAAATCCTTTCGGGTGATTGATTTTTTTAAAAATATGATATATACTGTTGTTGCGGTTATATAAACTATACGAGGTGAATACAATGAGCAGAGAAAGCCGACGCGCTGCAAGACGAGCAGCGAAACGAAGAAAGAATAAAGCGCTGATTATACTTCTTTGTTGCTTTTTTGGAATTATTCTTATAGGTTTTGGTACGGTATTTTTTACCGGGTACCACATTCTTGATCTTTTAAGATCTCCTGAGGACAGCGAACATTTAAAACCTAATCCGGACCTTATAGCAGAAGATAATCAGGATATCCCCGACAACCTGAAAGGTACATTTGAAAAGGGTGATGATGATATCGCCCGTAATATTGCGTATGGTAACACACTTTCAGATCCCGATGTATTTACTGTTATCCTTGCCGGATATGACTATGGTAATCATGCAAAAGAAAATTATTATCCGAGAGCCGATGCTACAATCTTGGTATCGATGAACAAGAAAACACAGAAAATTACAATGGTTTCATTGTCAAGAGCTGTATATAATGCTATTCCCGGTGTAGGAAACAAACGACTTAACATGGCTTACGCATATGGCGGCGGAAAGCTTCTTATGCAGACAGTTGAGCAGAACTACAAGGTATCGGTTGATAATTATATAGCAGTAGGATTTGAGTCATTCGCAAAGATTGTAGACATAGTCGGTGGAGTTAATATAACTCTTACTCAGGAAGAATATAACGCATTGTATTCTGATATAATTGCCGCAGGTATAAGTCCTCACGGAGCAGGAGCATACAGACTTAATGGTGAAGCGGCACTTTCTTATGTAAGGCTAAGATCAATTGACTCAGACAGAGCGAGAACAGGCAGACAGCGTAACTTCCTTACAGCATTGCTGAATGAGGTAAAAAATATATCTGCAAATCAGCTTATAGAACTCATAAATCAGATTTTACCTGAAATTGAAACTGATCTTACAAAAACACAAATTATCTCTGAAGCAATAAATCTTCCGAAATATATTAAATGGCCTATGTCACAGGATATAATTCCTTACAAGAAGCATCCTCTTCATAACATAGGCGGAACTGAATATCTTCTTATTGATTGGAACGATAATGTTTACCATCTCCAGAAACTATTATATCCCCAGAAATTTTAAAATACTATTGAACCGCCAACAGGTCTGATAGCTAAAACATAACATGAGCCTTCGCCCAGCAGTTTTTCGATTTTTGTTTTATATTCGGAAAGCATATCGTTCGGGACGAAGGCTTGTATTGTTCCTGCGAAGCCACCGCCGTGAACTCTCCATGCACCTTTGTTTTTGAGTATGCTTTCGGTAACAGCCAAAGCAACAGCGACAGGCTGAGCTTCAGATTTTTCAAAAGTAGAAACATTCTGATTATACATAAATGAAGAATTACCGCTTTCAATGACATTCTTTTTGAAGGCTTCAAAATCAGAGTTGCGTAAAGCTTCAATTTCATTATCGACTCTGATGTTATCCTCAAAGAAATGTAATGCGCGCATAACTGCACGATCGCCTTTTTCTTTGCGGATTTCTTTAATTTTGCCGAGAAAATCCTCATAATCAAGTTCACGAAGGAAGGATTTTCCGAAATAAGATGCAACAGACTGCATTTCGTTTTTAACAGCTGCATATGCATCTGTAAGGTCAGCATGGTCAGCGCCTGTATCAACAATACAAAGTGAATGACCGCAGGTATTAAAATCAAACGGCACTTTCTCGATAATCGGATTTTCAGTATCGTTAAAATCAATTGTAATAAAACCGCCTACTGCACAAGCTGTCTGGTCCATAAGACCACAGGGTTTTCCAAAGAACTTGTTTTCGGCAAACTGAGCAATTTTTGCAATTTCTTCTGCAGGAACTTGTCCGTCATTATACAGATAATTAAGAATTGTTCCGATAAGAACTTCGAAAGCAGCAGAAGAAGACATACCCGAACCTGAAAGAACATCAGAAACGGTAGCAGCATTAAATCCGCCGATTTTATAACCTCTTTCAACAAAACCTGCACAGACACCGCGAACAAGTCCGTCTGATTTACCGAACTCATTCACATCAGGAGTGAGTTCTTGTATATTAACGGTATTCATAGCATGATTTCTTGACTTAACATTGATGATGTCGGAATCGTTTTTAGAAGCTACCGCAACAGCATCAAGATTGATACCTGCTGCAAGAACTTTACCGTGGTTGTGGTCAGTGTGGTTACCGCAAACCTCAGTTCTGCCGGGCGCTGTGAAAAAGTGGAGCTCTCCGTCCTCACCGAAGAGTTCAGAATAATCCTCAACAAGAGAAACATATCTTTCTCTTTGCGTAGCGACAGCATCATCTGTTATGTAGATTCTCTTAAGCTGACTGTCAAAATCACCTTTAAGAATATTGCTTTTAAAATTGTCAAACATTTTTATCATCCTTTCGCGGTATAAGTTTTGATGCTTTTTTTAAAGCATAAGATAAAATCAGGGCCGAAGCGCCTGTAAAGCTCAAAAACAGAATTATCGGCAGATAGAACGAGAATGAAAACGGGTCAAATAAATTACCGCCGACAAATGCATAAGTTATTATTCTCGGCAAAAGACCGAGCAGTGAAATAAAAAGATAGGGGATAACTTTAAATTGTAATGAACCGTAAAGTTGACTCACGGTATTAAGCGGGAAATATGGAATTACCCTGAAAGCGAAAAGTAACCAAGGGTTTCCGTTGCCCTTGCTTTCAAGGATTTCTTTGATTTTACTGTATTTCTGCAAAAACTTCGTAATGTATCCCGGACCGAGTGTATATCCCCAAAGATATTTAAACAGTAACCATAGAGATGTTCCGAGAATATTTACGATAATTGATTGTTGGGGAGGTAAAATAATACCTGAAACAAGGCATACAGCTGAAAACGGAATTATAGGTAT
>JAFRZS010000028.1 GCA_017442445.1 Clostridia bacterium | reverse complement strand
TTTCGTTCATCATATCGGAAAAGCTTTTACCTTTTGACAAAACCGCTGCTGTCACATTTGCGGCATCGTTTCCCGATTGCAGAAGCATTCCGTAAACGAGATTTTCTACCGATACGGTATCATCAGCTTTCAATCCCATTGATGTTCCCTCAACTGCAACCATTTCATCGGTCACTTTGATAGTTTTTCTTCTCTCTCCGCTTTCCAACGCTAAAAGTGATGTCATGATTTTTGTGGTACTTGCCATAGGTAATTTTTCGTAGGCATTTTTTTCGTAAATCACTTCGCCTGTATCAGCAATCACAAGAACTGCCGCTTTAGCAGAAACAGAGATATCTTGTGCATATGCACCCATATTGACATAAGAAAATATTAAAGTTAAAAACAATAAAAAAGATAATTTCTTCATTACATCACCCGCAAATATTTTTGATTAAATATATGCAGGAAATGTGCAGTATTATTCTGCTTTAGCTGTTGTGTCCGCTTTCTTATCTTTTTTATCAATGAATTTTTCAACTGTTGTTGTAAGCTTGTTGATAACCTCAGGTATCATAGCGATTGCATTGTCAGCGGGTGAATCAGCTGTTACTATCGGCTTTACAGTTACATCGTTTCCGTTGATTACAAGGAAAGCAATCGGCTTGATTGTGATACCTGCTCCTCCTCCGCCGCCAAATAAATCCTGAGAATTTTTGCTTGGAAAATCAGATCCGCCCGAAGCAAAACCATATTTAACGGTTGAAATAGGAATAATCGTATTTGCACCTGCTGTTATCGGCTCACCGATAACCGTACTTACATCTACAAGCTCTTTGATTTTTGAAATTGTTGTTTCAAGTACTCCTGCTACGTTCTTTTCTTTCATTTTTATACCGCCTTCCTTATTCTGATTCGGTTTCTGTATTATCTGAATTTTCTTCAATAATCTCTGCAGTCTGCGATTCGTTACCCTGAGTCAGAAGATTTTCGTCTTCTGCTTCTTTTTCGGGAAGCTCGGGGAGTTCTTCCAATGAAGATACGCAGAAGCATTTTAAAAATTCCGGTGTTGTACCGTATATAAGTGGTCTTCCCGGCAAATCAAGTCTGCCCTTTTCTTCAAGCAAACCTCTCTGACACAGAGTTGCCATTACACCTGAACAGTCAACACCTCTTACCTGCTCAACAAACGATTTTGTAACAGGCTGATTGTAAGCTACAACCGCCAACACCTCAAAAGCCGCCTGAGATAAGGGAGCATTACGCTTCATATCCATAATATCACGAATATTATCAGCATACTGCTTTTTTGTGCATAGCTGATATTTATCTCCAAGCTTCAAAAGACATATTCCGCTGTTTCTTTCGTCAAGCTGAGCTTGTAGATTCATTAAAATCTGCTCTGTATTTTCTATATCAATTTCAAGAACCTTTGCAATTCTGTCTATCTCCAAAGGTTCACCGCTTGCAAATAACATGGCTTCTGCCGCTGCCTGCATTTCAACTACATTCAAGAGTTTTCAGCTCCTTCATCTTCTACTATAACAATCTCCATTTCAGCACCGTCACCGTCAATTCTGATTATCTTATCCTTTGCCAGTGACAAGAGGGCTAAAAATGTTGCGACTAATTCCGATTTTGATGTTGCGTCTTCAAAAAAGCTTATAAGTCTTTTCTTCCTGCCGCTTTTCAATCTGTCTACAACGATTGAAATTCGCGACTCAACCGATACAATCTTATGAGCAACAATTCCCGAAAAGGCTTCAACCGGGGGCGGAAGTTTTCTTTTACCTCTGCCGATAGCCGCTATATAAGCATTAAGAATCTCCATAGGTTCATGGATTCTTGTGTATGACATATCCTTTTCAACTTTGGAAGGCCCTTTACTGATAAAATCAAAGCCGTCTGCTTTGTCTTTCAGTTTACCTGCCATAAGCTGACATTCGTAATAATCTGCAAGTTCTCCGGTAAGCTCTTTTTTAAGCTCCTCTGCTTCTTCATGAACAGGTAAAAGTGACACGGTTTTTATATATATAAGCCTTGCCGCCATTTCAAGAAATTCACTTGCTATCTCCATATTCTCCTGCATCTGCTTGACGTAGTCAAGATACTGTTCAATAAGCATGAGAATCGGGATATCGTTTATATTCAGTTTATGTTTACTTATAAGATGTAAAAGGAGATCCAGAGGCCCTTCAAACACATCTAATTTATAAGATATTTTTTCCATTAAAAATCATCACCGTTTTATTACATCATCGGAGCTAACATCAATCTGAGTAATCCCTCATAAATTGCATATGACAAAGAACTCAATCCGCTCCATATAAAATCTGTTGCAGGTAAAACCATCAGAAGAAAGAGACCTATAAGTATGTATCTTTCGTACTGCATGATTTTATAATATATTCTGTCGGGTAATATAACACTTATAATTCTTGAGCCGTCAAGAGGCGGTATCGGTAAGAAATTGAATATTGCAAGATTTATGTTTACTATTGCCGCATAGGATACAAATGTAAATATCGCATTTCCGAGTGTTGAGTTGTAATCAAGAAATCTCAGAGTAAGTGCTGATAAGAATATAAATACAACTGACATCAGGAAATTTGATACAGGACCTGCTAAAGCAACCAATGCCATACCCGCTTTGGGATTTTTGAAATTTCTCATATTTACAGGCACTGCCCTTGCGTAACCGAAGCCAACAAGTACTATCATAAGTGCGCCCCATAAATCAATGTGGGCAAAGGGGTTGATTGTAAGTCTTCCCGAAAGTCTTGCTGTCTGGTCTCCGAGCTTGTATGCTACGAAAGCGTGTGCAAATTCATGTATCGGTAAAAGACATATTACTACAAAAGCGGTTACGCCGAGTTTTAAAAATGCACCTGCAAAATCACCGCTCATAAAAGATGACAAAACTGACATCTGTGTCATTCCTTTCTTTTAACTACTGCGCGTTCAATTGAACTGTAATCTTTTAAAATAATATCTGTTTCAAAAATTTCCGCAACGTCACGAGCCTGTGTATCACCGCACTCTACGATGATGTATCCGCCCTTTTTAAGTTTTGGAATTGCATAATCTTTAAGTAGTCTGTAAAAGTATAATCCGTCCTCTCCGCCATCAAGTGCCATTGTGGGTTCAAGCTGTACCTCTTTTTGTAAAAAGGGTACTTCATCACTTTTTATATACGGAGGGTTTGAAATAATTATATCCGCTTCCGGGAAATCCTCTAAAACCTCGGGAATGGGTTTCAGGTAAGGATATACATTTGTTGTACCGTTAAGTCCTATATTTTCTTCAAGGTACTTATATGCTAAAGGCGATTTCTCCGAGAGATACACTTTCGCTGACTCAATATTTTTTGCTACTGTTATTCCGATACAGCCGCTTCCCGAACATAAGTCATATATTATAGGATTGTCAGAAACTTTGTTTTCTAACACATAGTCTATCAATATTTCAGTGTCAGGTCTGGGAATCAATACTCCTTCACCGACTTTAAAATCAAGTCCGTAAAACTCCCATTGACCGAGAATGTACTGAAGCGGCTCATAATTCTTGCGCCGTTCAATCATTCTGAGAAAGTCTTCTGCTTTTTCTGTGTCGGCTGTATCATTTTTTCTGATAAAATACTGTGTTTTGTTGATACCGAAAGCCTTTTCAAAAATACATTCAGTATCAAATACAGCATCCTCGTTTCCGCTTTCAAGGAGTATTTCTACCGCCTGATTAAAATATTGAAGATTAGTCATTGTTGTCCTCTGTATCCTCTGCTGTATCATCGGTTTCCTCATCTTCAAGCGGAGGAATTTCTTCCTCATATCTTACGGGAACCGCTTTATATCTGGGAATAATGCTTTCAATATCACCGAAAAGGTCTTCACCTAATGTTTCATCAATTACTATTTCGTCTTCTTCGGGAATGATTGCTTCATCAGTTGTTTCTTCAACAGTTTCTTCAGCTTTTTCTTCTGTTGTTTCTTCAACTGCATCAATTCCGTAAAGTGCTGCGTTAAGTGCTGCGATACCAACTTCAATAATGTCATCTGTAGGTTCGTTTGTTGTTATCTTCTGCATCCAGAGACCCGGTTTTGAAAGAACGCATACCCATTTTTTATCTTCGTTTTTACCCGCATACTTGATAAATTCATATGCTAC
>JAFRZS010000027.1 GCA_017442445.1 Clostridia bacterium | reverse complement strand
TGCCGCTTCTGCCGCTTTTAAAAGCTGAGGCAAGAATATTTTTCCGCTTTCGTAATCCGTTCCGACCTTTTCCAAGGCGGGTACTATATAGCCGTTTATAATTTCCTGTGATTGATTTACTTTGATAAGCTCTGCAGTTTTCAATGTGGCAGAAGATGAAAGTCCGTTGATAATATCTGTTTTTAAGTCGGATTCTTTTACATCTGCTTCAACTGTTGTCTGCTCTGAAAATACGGAAATATATTTCTCACAACCGATATCTGTTCCGTTAAGTGCGTTGTGAGAATATAAAACATTCATCATCGGTTTTGAGTTGGGATTGAGTATAGCCGCATCAAGTCCCGCTTCAAGTGTTCTGTGGTAAAATACCGAGTTTATTATTTCCCTTTGCGGTAACCCGAAAGATACGTTTGATACACCAAGAACTGTCTTTACTCCCAATTTTTCTTTTATAAGACGTACCGCTTCTGTTGTTACATTTGCCGCATCAGGCTGTGCACTGACTGTAAGTGTCAGGGCATCTATGATTATATCTTTTTTATCAATGCCGTAAGTTTTTGCTGTATTCACAATCTTTTCGGCAATTGAAAGTCTTCCTTCGGCAGTTTCGGGAATACCGTTTTCATCAAGTGTCAATCCTACTATAACCGCACCGTATTTTTTAGCAATCGGAAAAACTTTTTCCATTATTTCTTTCTTGCCGTTTACTGAGTTCAGAAGTGCCTTTCCGTTATAAATTCTCAACGCACTCTCCAGTACATCGGGCGATGCGCTGTCTATCTGCAACGGCAGTGATACCGCTGACTGTATTTTAACTATTGCCTCTTTCATTACTGATTTTTCGTCAATTTCGGGCATTCCGACATTGACATCAAGAATATGCGCACCGGCATCACTCTGCTCATAAGCCTGTGATACAAGATAGTCGAAATCCTTTTCAGACAAAGCCTGTTTTAATCTCTTTTTACCTGTGGGATTTATTCTCTCCCCGATAACAACAGGCATCTCACCTATGCACTGTGCCTTCGCATATGAAGATACAACCGTTAAATTCTTGTCCGTTATTATCTTGGGTTTTATATCTTTACATTTCTCAACAGTTTTTAAAATATGCTCAGGTGTTGTACCGCAACAACCGCCGAGAATACTTACACCCATTTCAGCAAATTCTTTCATCGCGAGAGAAAATTCTTCTGCATCAACATCAAAAACCGTTTCGCCGTTTATGATTCTCGGAAGTCCCGCATTAGGCATAATCATTATCGGCGTAGAAGAAATTTCTAAAAGCTTTTCGGCAAATTTCTTGATAACCTTTGGTCCGAAACCGCAGTTGATTCCTATTACATCAACATTAAGACCTTCTAAAAGCGCAACAGCCGCTTCAAGATTGCCTCCCGTCAGAAGCTTTCCGTCAGCATCAAATGAAAAACTTGCAAAAACAGGTAAAGATGTGTTTTCTTTTACCGCTAAAACTGCCGCTTTCATTTCATAAGTATCTGTCATTGTTTCAACTACTGCAATATCAGCACCGCTTTTTTCGGCAACTACAGCCACCTGAGAAAAAGCCTCATACGCATCTTCAAAGTCAAGCTCTCCCATAGGCTTCAGGAGTTTTCCCGTAGGGCCTATATCAACAGCCACTAACTTATCCCCTGCCGCTTCTCTTGCAATAGCAATAGCGGATGCTACTATTTTATCAACATCCGCCTCAAGTTTAATCTTATTTGCACCGAAAGTATTTGCCGTTATAAAATCACAACCTGCATCAATATACTGACGATGTATTTTCTTTATCAATTCGGGATTTTCAATGTTTAACAACTCAGGTGTACCCTTTACACCCTCTTTTTGCAGAAGTGTTCCCATGCCGCCGTCTGCAAAAAATATTCTCTCACTAAAATTCATTTTCATTTTATAAGTTCACCGATACTCTCAGTAATTTTTTTAGCAACATCAGCCTTATTCATTGTATAAACATGAACACCGCTGACATCGTTTATTATAAGGTCAGTAATCTGGTCAATTGCATATGCAATACCTGCCTGTAAAAATGCATTGGGTTTATCATAATACTTCTCAAAAAGAAGCTTAAATTTCCTCGGCAATTCAGAGCCTGACAAATCACAGGAGCGTTTTATCTGCTTTGCGTTCATGGCGGGCATAATACCTGCAATAATCGGAACATTGATACCTTTCTGAACTGCTTTGTCAAGAAAATCGTAGTAAATATTATTATCAAAAAAC
>JAFRZS010000304.1 GCA_017442445.1 Clostridia bacterium | reverse complement strand
TAAAAAATTTGACTTTTTATTAAATTTTCGGACGGATATCAAAAAAATCTTTGAGATTTACAGAAAATATGTTATAATGTATAAGTATAAATATAATGATTTGAGGAAACAGAATGTATAATATAAATCCTGATTTATGGAAATCACTTTTTGCTGTTCCGTCAGTAGTTGTAGATAAGCATTTGAAATTTGCAGGTGCTGTACAGATTAAGGCGCTTTTGTGGATAACAAGACATAACGGTGAAAATTTCGACGAAAAAGATATTGCAAAAGCTATCGGTTATTCCGCAGACGATGTCAGAGATGCTTTGCAGTATTGGATACAAAGCGGAGTACTCGGTGTTGACGGTGTTACTGTTGCAGAAGAAATTGCAGAGCCTGAAAAAACCGAAGAAAAACCAACAAAGAAAAAAGATACAAAAGCTTTGGTTTATTCTCAGGAGCAAAGACCTACAAATGACCAGATTGCCGCACGTTGCGATGAATCGGAAGAAATAAAATTCCTTTTCAACGAAACACAGGTGAAGCTCGGCAGGACTATAGGCTATGATTCAATGAGCAATCTTTTAATGCTTCATGACCACTACGGACTGCCTGTTGAAGTAATACTTATGCTTGTTGAATACTGCAAGTCAGTAAACAAAACTTCAATGGCATACATAACCGCAGTCGGCAGAGATTGGGCAGAAAAAGAAATAGACACTCTTGAAAAAGCCGATGAGCAGATTGAAGCTTTGTCACAGAAAAATGAAACCTGGAAACAGCTTTGTGCCGTTACAGGAATTTCAAATTCAGTACCCACAAAGACACAGTTGAAATATCTTGACACATGGATGAATGAGTGGGGCATGAGTATTGAAATGATACAGTTAGCATATGAGGAAATGGCAAACCATACTGCAAAACTCAGCTTCCCGTATATGAACAAGGTCTTGCAGAATTGGTACGAAAATTCGATCACAACGCCCGAAGCCGTTGAAGCAGAAAAACAAAAACGCGCTGAAACAAATTCAGACTCATCTGATGCTTCATACGATATTGATGAATATATGCAGAAGGTATTAAATACCCCGTTGAAATACAAAAAGGATTGATAGTATGACATACACGAGAAGAATATACGATAAAGCAAAAAATATTTTACAGCAAAGGCGTGAAGATGCAGAATACAGAGCAAAGCAAAGACATGATACTGTTGCTGAGTCACATCCTGAAATATTGGTGCTTGAAAAAGAGATGGCAGACGCGGGACTTGCCGCAATAAAGGCTATCGGTATGGGGGCAAATGCGAAAAGTTACATAGAGTCCCTCGCAGAAAAAAATCTCTCCGCTCAGGCAAAAAGAGCAGAGATTTTGAGAAGTATGGGGTTGCCCGAGGATTATCTGACAGTAAGCTATACCTGTAAAATCTGCGAGGACAAGGGTTTTGTTGACGGTAAGATGTGTGAGTGTCACAGAAGCCTTCTCAGACAGTTGTCATATGCAGAATTGTGTCTTAAGGCACCATTGGAAAAATCGACCTTTGAAAATTTTGAACTGAAATACTATCCCGTTGAAACTGATCCGAAATTTAAAATTTCTCCTAAAGCAAAGATGGGAGAAATTTATGAATACTGCAGAAATTATGCAGATGATTTTTCTTCAAAATCGGAAAGTATTTTTATGTACGGTGCAACAGGCTTGGGCAAAACACATCTTTCACTTGCGATTGCAGGTGAAGTTATTAAAAAAGGTTACGGTGTAATTTACGGCTCTGCTCAGAATCTTCTTTCAAAGCTTGAAAATGAACGCTTCGGCAGAGCGACAGCTGATGATGTTGCGGCAGAGGACGCGGTACTTGAATGTGACCTTCTTATAATTGATGACCTTGGTGCAGAGTTTACGACATCGTTTACTGTTGCGGCAGTATATAACATTATAAATACAAGAATCCTTGAGGGTAAGCCGACTATAATCAGTACAAACTTATCCCTCAAGGAATTGGAAGATAAATATACACAGAGAATAACTTCAAGAATTATCGGAAATTATACATCTCTGTTTTTCTGCGGAAAGGATATTCGCCAACAAAAAATTAAATAACAACTGCGGTTTTGATTGTGATAGGCTCAACAGGCGATGACAAAGCACCGTCAAATCCCATGGTACGTTCAATTTTAAGGAAATCGTCAACGACCTCCATACCTTCAATCACTTTGCCGAATGCGGCATAATCGCCGTCGAGGTGAGGCGCTGCATCATAGCAGATGAAAAACTGTGTTGAAGCGGAATTGGGGTCAGGTGTTCTTGCCATTGAGATAATACCGCGCTCGTGCTTGAGCGTGTTCTGTGTAAAGCCGTTACTTGCAAATTCACCCTCAATGGTCATTATGTCCATTATTGCTTCCTGAGGATGCTGACCGCCCTGTGCCATAAAGCCTTCAACAACTCTGTGGAAGGTAAGTCCGTCATAGAAGCCGTCTTTGACAAGCTTTAAGAAATTATCAACGGTTTTCGGTGCATATTCGGGATAAAGCTCAATGATGAATTCTCCACCGTTTTCCATAGTGAATTTTACTTTTGAATGATTGGTTGGTTCTTCTGAAGACGGACCGGTTTCATCGACGATTTTAGCACAGCCTGTAAAACATAAGCATAAAGTTAAAACTGAAAGTAAAATGCAAAGTATTTTTTTCATTGTAATATATCTCCTTTTTGTTTTCTTATATATTATAATGTAATAGGAAAGTTGTCAATAAGATTAGTTAAATTTGAGACAGGAACACAAAACAGTAAGTGATTATTGTAAAGAAAGGAACGAGTGTATGAACAAAAAACTTACGGCAATTATTTCGGCAGTTGTAGTTTTGTTGATTGTGGTGGGCATCGGATTATTTATTCATTTTAATAATAATGATGATGTCTTAGATGAATCGAGTTATTCGTCGGTTGAATTATTTGCGGAGAACATTCTGTTTACGCAGAACTCCAACAAACCCAACATAGAACTGCTGCTTGACGAAGAATTATTTACAGAAGCTTTCGACTCAAAGGCAATTGATTTCAGCTTCAGAAAGGCAGACAGAATAAGAATACATTTTTCAGACGGAAAGAAGTTTGAAATTGAACCTGATGACGAAACTGTAAAAATCAAAAAAGAAAAAGATATCGTAAGAATAAAGATGTATGTTGACAAAAAAGATGTTTTTGAAACTGCAAACAAGTTGATCAAATTTGATACAGCCTGTTCTGTCAAAATCTTTTTTGATGAAGGAACTTTCGAGTTGAACGGTGAACCGACGAAGGCTGTAACATTTATGCTGAAATGTGAAAGTAAGCCTGTGAGCGATGTTGAAAAAGCATATATGAAAGTGACTTATGAAAATTATGTCATGAAGCTTTCATTAACAGATTTTGCGGGAAATGAATTGTATTTCACGGCTTCGGGGAATACCAATGATTATATTACAGTTTATACAGATAAAGAAAATGAATACAGCTTTAATTCAAGAATTGTAATAACAGACCTTTTCAGAACGGCGATTTTAAATCCGAGCAACAGCCTTGATATGAATAAAGATATATTTGTTTATGTACCTGACGGATTTTTTGTAAGTGAGGAAGGTAACAGAATACAGGTAATCGGGCTGAAAGACAGTGCGGCAAACATAAAAATGGGGGAAGCAACTCAAACAGAAGAACAGACAGACACAGAGGATACCCGAATTGAAGTCCTGTCAACTCAAGACGGAGTGAGTGTAATTCCGACATTTGATGAGAGTGCTTTAATGCTGGGGAGAAGTCTGAGAATTCTTACTGACCTGGAGATAGATGTGGTCACCGATATTGACTTGGCATCAGCAGACCTCACTGCAAAGATTGTCACATCAGCAGATACATACGATATTGATCCGTCAGCAATAGAGTGCATAAAGAGTGAGATTCTGGGCGGATATGTGATAAATATATCAATGGAAGATGAATCTGCGGAAATCGGAAGCATCTTAGTTACCGGTATGGTATTGAAAGACGAATATTCCTATGATATAGAAGTGACAGCAAACGATCCTGACGGCAAAGCTCTGGCAAAAATTTCAGCTCCGATAGAAAAATGACACTATAAGTAGTGCCCTGAATGTCTTGAAATACAAGATGTTCAGGGTATTTTATTTTTTCAAAAAAACTTGTATTTTTTTGAAAAAAAACCTTGCATTATTGACAATGTTATGGTATTATAGTTGAGCATGCTTTAGTATAGGTGGAGTATGCGTTTTGATATGCGTTGATGCAGGAGGTGGCTATCCTCGCGATAGGAAATTTCTGCGGAGTATGTCCGATTTTAAACCGGGCGAAATTTCTCGGACCCCGTTTCCGTTCCTTTGCGGTTTTGGGGGAGAGATTGTTTGGGGCGATACTGCCTAAATGAACCGGAAAGTTTTTCCGGCTTTTTTAGAGGGGATTCACGACACACCCGGGTCAGTATAGCTTTAAACAAGGCCCGCCAAATTTTAAGGAGGCGTAACCATGGCAGTCAAAGGAAAAATCAGAATCCGTCTTAAGAGCTACGATCACAATCTCGTAGACAAAGCAGCGGAAAAAATTGTTGAAACAGCAAAGCGTACAAACGCACAGGTAGCAGGTCCCGTACCGCTCCCGACAGAGAAGGAAGTTGTTACAATCCTTCGCGCTGTTCACAAGTACAAAGATTCTCGCGAACAGTTTGAGCAGAGAACACACAAAAGGCTTATCGACATTATCAGACCTTCAAACAAGACCGTTGAAGCTCTGACAGGTCTTGAGCTTCCCGCAGGCGTTGAAATAGAAATCAAGCTTTAATAAGCAGATGACGCCGCAGGTCAAGTTGGCGAAAGCCAACCAATAACCTATAAGGAGGAAAATAAAATGAAAAAAGGTCTTATCGGCAAAAAGCTCGGCATGACTCAGATCTTCGATGAAAACGGAAATTTAATTCCCGTAACAGTAGTTGAAGCAGGTCCGTGCCCCGTAGTCCAGAAGAAGACAATCGAGAACGATGGCTATCAGGCAGTTCAGGTTGGCTTCGGCGATCAGAAGCTCCAGCGCGTAAACAAACCCATGAAGGGTCATTTCGCAAAGGGTGACGTCGCTCCCAAGAAAGTATTGAAAGAGTTCAGATTGGACGAAATCGATGCTTTGAACGTCGGCGATATTCTTAAAGCTGACGTATTCGCAGTCGGAGACATCGTTGATGTAGTCGGCAAGAGCAAGGGTAAGGGTACTGCAGGTGCCATCAAGAGATGGAACTTCAGCAGACTCAAAGAATCCCACGGTACAGGTCCTGTTGCAAGACACGCAGGTTCATTGGGTGCTTGTTCAGACCCGTCCAGAGTTTACAAGGGAAAGAAACTCGCAGGTCACTTAGGTGCAGAGAGAGTAACAATCCAGAATTTGAGCGTTGTTAAAGTTGATGCAGAAAACAACCTTATCGCTATCAAGGGCGCTATTCCCGGTCCTAAGGGCGGCATCGTTGTAATCAAAGACAGCGTAAAGAAAGCGTAAGGGAAGGAGTGTAATTAAATGCCTAACGTATCAGTATTCGAAACAACAGGCAAGAAGGTTTCTGATATAGAGCTTTCCGAAGGTATTTTCGGAATAACTCCCAACGTATCAGCAATGCATCTTGTAGTAGTCAATTATTTGGCTAATCAGCGTCAGGGCACTCAGTCCACCCGCACACGCTCAGAAGTAAGCGGCGGAGGAAAGAAGCCTTGGAGACAGAAGGGATCAGGCAGAGCAAGACAGGGTTCAACCCGTTCACCCCAGTGGACACACGGCGGTATCGCTCACGGCCCGAAGCCTCGCAGCTATGGATTTTCAATAAACAAGAAAGTCAGAAGACTTGCTATGAAGTCAGCACTTTCAAGCAAGGTAGCAGCAGAAGAATTGATCGTATTAAGAGGTTTAGCTCTTGATGCAATCAAGACAATAGAAATTGTTAAAGTCTTGTCAGCACTTGAAACAGGCAAGAAGGTATTGATCGTACTTCCTGAAAAGGACGACATCATCTACAGAAGTGCAAGAAACATCGCAGGTGTTAAGACAACACTTGTAAGCACACTTAATGTTTACGATATTCTCAACAGCGATACAATCATCGTACTTGAGGATGCTGTGGCAAAGATTGAGGAGGTATATGCATAATGAGTAAATTAGCACAGGATATTATCCTCCGTCCCGTAATCACAGAAGCTTCAATGGAAGGTATTGAACTTAAGAAATACACTTTCGAAGTAGCAAAAGACGCAAACAAAATTGAGATCAAAAAGGCTGTTGAAGAGCTTTTCTCAGTTGAGGTTGCAAAGGTTAACACAATGAATGTTCGCGGACAGCTCAGAAGACAGGGCAGAAGCGAAGGTTATACGGCAGCTTGGAAGAAGGCTATCGTAACACTTACAGAAAAGTCAAAGACAATCGATTTCTTTGACGGTATGGCTTAAGTCAGAAGACTCAAAACAATTAAAAATTCCGGCGGTAAAGTATGGAGTTGACATGCTCCGCAAAGCCGCTTAACAGGAGTGTGAATTAAATGTCAATCAGGTTCTACAAACCGACAGGCAACGGCAGACGTAATATGTCGGTTACAGATTACTCCGAGTTGTCAAAAGTCGCACCTGAAAGAAGCCTTTTAGAGCCTCTTAACAAGAAGTCAGGTCGTAACAGCTACGGAAGAATTACAGTTCGTCACCGCGGTGGCGGAAACCGCAGAAAGTATCGTGTTATCGATTTCAAGAGAGATAAGAGAGATATGACTGCAACAGTACTCACACTTGAGTACGATCCCAACCGTTCAGCACATATTGCACTTGTTCAGTATGAAGACGGTGAAAAGAGATACATCCTTGCACCCGTTGGTCTTAAGATCGGCGACAAGGTTTCATCAAGCACAACAGCTGACATCAAGCCCGGTAACGCATTACCGCTTGAGAATATGCCCACAGGTACAGTTGTTCACAACGTTGAACTCTATCCCGGCAGAGGCGGTCAGTTAGCAAGAGCAGCAGGTAACTCAGCACAGCTTATGGCTAAGGAAGGTGCTTATGCACTTCTCAGATTGCCCTCAGGCGAGCTCAGAAATGTTCCTGCACAGTGCATGGCAACAGTTGGCCAGGTAGGTAACGCCGATTACGAAAACGTAAAGATCGGTAAAGCAGGTAGAAAACGCCACATGGGTTGGCGTCCGACAGTCAGAGGTTCTGTTATGAACCCGTGCGACCATCCCCACGGTGGTGGTGAAGGTAAAGCACCCATCGGACGTTCAGGTCCTGTTACTCCTTGGGGTAAACCCGCACTCGGATACAAGACCAGATCTCATAAGAAGGCATCTGACAAGCTTATTATTAAGCGTCGTAACGACAAATAAGGTCGAGAAAGGAGCTAAGAATAATGAGCAGAAGTACAAAAAAAGGATTCTACGTACAGCCTAAGTTGTATGAAAGAGTTTTAAAGATGAACGAAGCAGGCGAGAAGATCGTCCTGAAGACATGGAGCCGTAGCTCCACAATCTTCCCGGATTTTGTTGGTCATACATTCGCAGTTCATGACGGACGTAAGCATGTTCCGGTATATGTAACAGAAGATATGGTTGGACATAAACTCGGTGAATTCGCACCTACAAGAACCTTTAGAGGTCATGCAGGTTCAAAAACATCTAATTCAAAATAAAGGTCGAAAGGAGTGTGTAAACAATGGAATCTAAGGCCAAGGTAACATTTGTACGTATTGCGCCCAGAAAGGTGCAGATCGTATTGGACTTAATCCGCAATCAGCCTGCTAACAAGGCTATGGCAATTCTCAAACACACGCCGAAGGCCGCGTGTGAACCGCTTATGAAGTTGTTAAAATCAGCTATGGCAAACGCAGAGAACAACTACAACATGGATGTTTCAAAGCTCTACGTTGCATCATGCCAGGTTGACCAGGGTCCGACTCTTAAGCGTATCAGACCCAGAGCACAGGGACGTGCATTCCGTATAAACAAGAAGACATCGCACATCACCCTTGTACTCAAGGAAATGGAATAAGGCAAGGAGGAGGATAAATAATGGGCCAGAAAATTAACCCCACCGGTTTAAGAATCGGTGTTATCAAGAACTGGGAATCTCGTTGGTTCGCTGATAAGAAAGACTTCGGCAACACATTAGTTGAAGACTATGAACTTCGCGAGTATCTCCTTAAGACATTAGCTCCTGCCGGTGTACCGAAGGTAGAGATTGAACGTGACGCAAAACGCGTACGCATCAATATTCACTGTGCAAAGCCCGGTATGGTAATCGGCCGTGGCGGTTCTGAGATTGAAAAGCTTAAGGCTACATGCCAGAAGATGCTCGGAACAGAGAAGGAAGTTTTCATCAACATCGTTGAAGTAAAACAGCCTGACTTGAATGCACAGCTCGTTGCAGAGGGTATTGCTTTACAGCTTGAAAAACGTGTATCGTTCAGAAGAGCTCTTAAGCAGGCAATCGGCAGAACAATGAAACTCGGAGCAAAAGGTATCAAAACACAGGTATCAGGTCGTTTAGGCGGCGCTGAAATCGCTCGTACAGAGCATTATCATGAGGGAACAATCCCGCTGCAGACTATCAGAGCAGACATCGACTACGGTTTTGCTGAAGCAGATACAACTTACGGTCGTATCGGTGTTAAGGTATGGATTTACAGAGGCGAAGTCCTCCACGATAGCCGCAGACCTCGCAAGGAAGGGGGAGCACGCTAATGTTATTACCCAAACGCGTTAAATACCGTAAGCCGCAGAGAGGTGTCATCAAGGGTAACGCTACAAGAGGTAACAAAGTTAACTACGGTGATTTCGGTCTCGTAGCACTTGAACCCGCTTGGATTAAGTCAAACCACATTGAAGCAGCCCGTATCGCTATGACACGTCACATCAAACGTGGTGGTAAGGTATGGATCAAGATTTTCCCGGATAAACCGATCACAGAGAAACCGGCTGAAACTCGAATGGGTTCAGGTAAAGGTTCTCCGGAATACTGGGTAGCAGTAGTAAAGCCGGGCAGAGTAATGTTTGAAATTGCCGGCGTTGATGAGGCACTTGCAAGAGAAGCTATGCGTCTTGCAGCTAACAAGTTGCCTATCAAATGTAAATTT
>JAFRZS010000303.1 GCA_017442445.1 Clostridia bacterium | reverse complement strand
TGTTGATACAGATGTTATAATTCCTGCAAGATATCTCAATACTTCAGATGCTCAGGAGTTATCAAAGCACTGTATGGAGGATATAGATAAAAATTTTGTGGAAAAAGTTGAAAAAGGTGATATAATCGTAGCGGGTTGGAATTTCGGTTGCGGCTCATCTCGTGAACACGCACCTCTTGTAATAAAAACCTGTGGTACAGGTTGTGTAATTGCAAAAAGCTTTGCAAGAATTTTCTACAGAAATGCAATTAATATCGGTCTTCCGATACTTGAATGTGAAGAAGCAGCAGAAGAAATAAATGCAAATGACGAAGTAAAGGTTGACTTTGACACCGGAATAATATTTAATATTACTACAGGCAAAAAATATACAGCACAGCCTTTCCCTGAATTTATACAGAATATTATTAAATCAGGCGGTCTTCTGGCATCTATAAAAGGAGGCGACGGTAATGAATAAAAATATTGCCGTAATAAGAGGCGATGGAATAGGTCCTGAAATTATTGCCGAGGCTTTGAAAGTCCTTGATAAAATCGGTGAGCTTTACGGTCACAAATTTACATATACCGATGTGGATATGGGCGGTTGTGCCATTGATAAATGGGGCGATCCCTTACCTCAGGAAATGCTTGAAAAATGCATAAATTCCGACAGTGTTTTGTTAGGTGCCGTCGGCGGTGACAAATGGAATGATGTCCCGGGAAATATGCGTCCCGAAAAAGGTCTGTTAAGACTCAGAGCAGGTATGGGTGTTTACAGTAACAACAGACCTGCAAAGATATGGAAGCAGTTGTCTTCGGCATCTCCTTTAAGAAAGGAGATTGTTGACGAGGGCATTGATTTTATAATTGTCCGTGAGTTAATCGGCGGAATTTATTTCGGTGAACACAAAACTGAAGGCGATACCGCTATTGATGTATTAAGATACAGCGAAGCGGAAATTGAACGCATCGGCAGAATCGGTTTTGAAACCGCAAGAAAAAGGAATAAAAAACTCTGCTCCGTAGAAAAGAGTAACGTGCTTGATTCAAGCCGTTTGTGGAAAAAAGTTATGCACAAACTCAAAGACGAATATCCCGATGTAGAATTATCCGATATGCTGGTTGATAACTGTGCTATGCAGATAGTCAAGAATCCTGCTCAGTTTGATGTAATAGTTACGGAAAATATGTTTGGAGATATTTTATCCGATGAAGCTTCAATGATTACGGGCTCAATAGGAATGATTCCGTCATCAAGTCTCGGTGCAACCTCATGCGGTCTTTATGAGCCTATTCACGGCTCTGCACCCGATATTGCAGGAAAAGATATAGCAAATCCTATAGGAACAATTCTTTCTGCAGCTATGATGCTTCGCTTCAGCTTCAATATGGAAAAAGAAGCAGATGCCATAGAAAATGCAGTATCAAAGGTGCTTGACATGGGATACCGCACCGCAGATATTATGCCGAAAGATGTCGAAGAAGCAGGAAAGTGTAAGAAAATCGGTTGCTCGGAATGCGGCAGTCTGATTATTGATAATTTAAATTAACGTAAAGGAATGGTAAGAAAATATGTTGCTGTCCGGTTCAGATATAATCGTTAAAACTCTGATAGAGCAGGGTTGTGATCTTGTGTTCGGATATCCGGGAGGACAGATACTTCATGTGTATGATTCTCTCTATAAATATCAGGATAAAATTGAACACATACTGACAGCTCACGAACAGGGCGCGGCTCATGCTGCTGACGGTTATGCAAGAGCAACGGGAAAACCGGGTGTAGTTATCTCAACATCAGGTCCCGGTGCTACAAACATTGTAACCGCAGTTGCAACAGCACATCTTGATTCTGTTCCCTTGATTGCAATAACAGGAAATGTTCCGACATATCAGATAGGCTCGGACAGTTTTCAGGAAATAGATATAACAGGTATAACCTTACCGATTACAAAGCATAATTATTTTGTAAATTCTGTAGAAAGCCTGGCTGATATACTGAGAGAAGCTTTTAAATTAGCTGTTTCGGGCAGACCGGGCCCTGTGCTTATTGATGTCCCGAAAGATGTTCAGGAAGCTATGTGCGAATATGAAGAAAAAGCTCCTATTACACCCGAAGAAAGATTTCCTGCAAAGGATATAAGAATTAAAGAAGCGGCAGAGTGTATAAATTCCTGCAAAAGACCTTACATATATTTCGGCGGCGGAGTGCTGTCGGGCGAGGCTCAGGATATAATGCTTGAACTTGCAGAAAAGATAGATGCACCGATAGGCTGTTCACTCATGGGACTTTCCGCAATTCCAACGGACCATCCGAGATTTTTAGGTATGCAGGGAATGCACGGACATTATGCATCTTCAACTGCGATGAATAATGCAGACTGCGTAATAGCTCTCGGAACAAGATTCAATGACAGAGTAACAGGTGATGTTTCAAAATTTGCGACCTATACCAAGGTTGTACACATTGATATTGACGGTTCTGAATTATCAAAAAATGTAGGAGCAAATCACGGACTCAGAGCAGATATAAAATTATCGCTTGAAAAGATATTACCTCTTGTAAAACAGGTAAACCGTCCCGCATGGCAGAAAGAAATTGAAAAATTCAAAGCAGAAGAAAAAGCAAATGCAGATACAAGAGAAGGAATGACTCCTTCTAATATCATAAGCTTACTCAATACCTACATAAATGAAAACACACCTGTTGCGACAGATGTAGGTCAGCATCAGATGTGGGCGGCTCAGAATTTGATTTTCAGAAAGAGCAGAAAGTTTTTATCAAGCGGCGGTCTTGGTACAATGGGCTTTGGTATGGGTGCGGCAATCGGTGCGACCTTTGCTACTAAAGAAAGAAGTGTCCTGATAACAGGCGACGGAAGCTTCGGAATGTCCTTGAATGAACTTGCAACTGCAACAAAATATAATGTACCGATGGTTATTCTTATAATGAATAACGGAGTATTGGGTATGATTCGTCAATGGCAGACTTTGTTTTTTGATAAGCATTATTCGAATAGCATACTTGACAGAAAATCAGATTTTGTTAAAATAGCAGAGGCGTTCTCTGCAGAAGGCACAAGAGCTACGAATCTTGATGAGTTGAAAACAGCTTTTGATAAAGCGTTCAGCCACGATGGGCCGTATGTAATTGACTGCATCATAGATAAGGACGAGGTTGTACTTCCGATGATGGCGCCGGGAAGCTCAATGAATGAAATTATAACAGAGGTGGAAGCTGAGAAATGAACAGATATATAGTAGCGGTATTGGTAAATAACCAGTTCGGTGTACTCAACCGTGTAACAAGCCTTTTCAGAAGAAGACAGTTTAATATAAGCGCCCTGACTGTTAGTGAAACGGAATCAAACGAGTTTTCAAGAATTACAGTTACATTTGAGGGCGAAGAAGACAATAAGCAGCAGCTTATAAATCAGCTTTATAAATTGCCTGATGTATGCTCAATAAAAGAGCTCAACAATGATAATTCTGTAAGTAGTGAATTGTTGCTCATAAAAATGAAAAATGACCCCGCAACACGCGAGGACATAAGGGCAGCAGCTGATGCTTTTAAAGCAAAGTCAATGGACTACTCAAGAGATTCAATAGTATTTCAGCTGACAGGTGACAGCAGAAGAATTGACGATTTTATAAATTTAATGCGCGACTACACAATTCTTGAAATCTGCCGAACAGGTATAGTTTCACTTGAAAAGGGTAGCTCAACAATCAGAAAAGTAACTAATTTATAAGCGGAATGCTAAAATAGAAGAACTGTAAAAAACGAAAGTTTTTTACAGTTCTTTTTGCGTTTTGTCTGAATGAAATTTTGAAAATATAAACAGAACTAAAAGACAGAAAACAAGTCCTAAAACTGCACCTGCCATATCAACACCCACATCAAAAACTCTTCCTGCTCTGCCGGGAATAAAAATCTGATGAATCTCATCGCTTATTGCATAGATAAGGCAAGATGCAAGAGAAATAGAAGAAATTTTCATTTTTTGCTTTTTGGTTGTGCGCCACAAAGCATTGAATATGAGAAGGCAGAGCATAAAATACTCAAATGCATGAGCGAGTTTTCTGAGGGTATTGTGGTCTATGATGTTGCCGAAAAGTGCAAAGATTTTATCAAGAAGTCCTGTGCTTACCTCAGCAGACTCAACCGCTGATTGATGTGAAAGATAAAAAATCAGAATCATCCACAGTAAAACCGCAAGCCACGGCAAATATTTTTTTATTTTACAAAGCATATATTTTCACCTGACGGAAAAACAACAATGTTTTCGTAGTCCTTATGAACTGCAAAATAGCTTTTCTTAGTCAGAAGTGGAAAATATAAGCCGTTTTGCATAAGATGTTCTTCTGCCTGTTTACAACCTGCAGTAAGGTCTGCTGCGTTGGTTGATTTCTGAAGCTGTTTTAAAATAGTATCTAAGTTCTGAGAATTATAATTTGCAATATTTTTTTCGTCCTCACCTGAAAAATGAGAAATAAAGTTTACCGCAGTGTCATTTTCAGAAGATATAGGTGCAATTGCAAAGGTGAAATCACCGCTTTGTAATCTTGAAGGCAGTGAGTCTGTGACTTCAATTTTCACGATAAGTCGGTAACCGAAAAGAATCTGCCAATCGGGCAAAAGACTTTTTGCAAGACTTTCGGTTTCTGCTGTGCAGAGTAATGTTATATTATCGGGCGGATTTTCAAGTTCTGAAAAACCGCGGTCAAAATAAGTCTTTGCATTGTTTTCATTGTATGAAATCATACTTGCTTTTCCTGCACGGCTGCGATAACTTTCGGTACCTGTACGGCAAGTGTCGGGGATAAGTCCCTGAGGTCTTGTGGTGTCGGATCTGTTTATGCCATAGCAGAATGCAAGGCGCAGATAAAGATTTGAAAATACAATGTCATCAAAATTGAAAACAAGAGAGTAGTTGCTGTTTTCAAAGGTTTTCAGAACATAGTTTTTGTCAATGCCGTCAATGAGCGATTCGTCAACAGGTGTTGCACAGTAGGTTTTGTCATTAAGCTTTGAAAGTCGCGATTGAACATCGGTATTGACATAGAATCCTATTGAAGTTGCAACAGCTTCGGCTTCACCTTTATAGTCGTCACTTTTTTCAAGAATGACATAAGTTCCGTCGCTGTCCCATGAGGAAAGATGCATAGGCGCATTACACAAAAGGAATTTTGCATCTGTGCCGTAGCGACCTGATGTAGCCTCGTAGAATTTCTGATTACAGGGCATAAACACAGGAGTGGTAAGAAGTGACAGAAAATCCGGATCGGGATGCTCCAATTTTATCTGCAGAGTGTAATCGTCAAGTGCTGTTACGCCCAATTTGTCGACAGGTGTTTTCCCGAGAGAAATATCCTTTGCATTTTTTATTGAATAAAGAGAGGATACCGAGGGAGAAGCAATTTCAGGAGATACCGCACGGCGCATAGCAAATACGAAATCGTGTGCGGTGACGGAGTTATTAAAACTCTTTTCAAATCCCTTGCCTAAAATTTCTTCAAAATCCTCAATAAGATGCCATTTGGCATCAGTTCTGAGTCTGAATGTGTAAGTTGTACCGTCAGAGGATATGTCATAATCCTCTGCAACACCGTTTTTCAGCTGTCCGTCTTTATCATATCTCAACAGACCTTCAAAGCAGTTTACCGCAATCAACTGAGCAGAAGAGCCGATAGCTATCTGAGGGTCGAGATATTTTGGGTCGGAATCAATGGGAAAGTTAATTCTGATTTCCTTATCACCGCCGCAACCTGAAAACAAAGCTAAAACGGTACATATTACTAAAATCAGTCCAATGATGCGTTTCATCATATCACCTTTAAATTAAACGTTGAAGCGGAAAAGAACAATATCGCCGTCCTGCATTACATATTCTTTACCTTCACTGCGGATTTTTCCGTTTTCCTTTGCGGCAGCCATTGTGCCGTATTTCATAAGCTCATCAAAATTGATAACCTCAGCACGAATAAAGCCACGCTCAAAGTCAGAGTGGATTTTACCTGCTGCCTGAGGTGCCTTTGTGCCCTTTTTGATAGTCCAGGCTCTGACCTCAGGTTTACCTGCTGTTAAGTAGGAGATAAGACCGAGAAGATTATAGCTTCTCTGAATAAGCAAATCAAGACCGCCCTGCTCAACACCGAGGTCGGAAAGGAAAAATTCTTTTTCTTCCTTGTCAAGAGAAGCAATTTCAGCTTCAATCTGAGCGCATATCGGAAGAACTTCAGCACCTTCAGCTGATGCGATTTCCTTAACTGCATTGTAGTGTACATTGTTGTCAATGTTGTTCGCAAAATCGTCTTCACACATATTACATGCATATATAACAGGTTTTGTTGTCAAAAGTGCAGAAGCATCAAGTATAGCTTGTTCGTCATCTGTAACCTCAATACTTCTTACGGGCTGTTCGTTTTCCAGAGCTTCTTTTACTCTTTTGAAAAGCTCAAGCTCTTTTGCAAGGGATTTGTCACCCTTCATAGCCTTTGTGATGCGGTCAATTCTCCTGTCCACGATTTCCATATCTGAGAATATAAGCTCAAGATTGATGGTTTCAATATCTCTTTTGGGATTGATGTTACCTTCAACGTGAACGATATCATCGTTTTCAAAGCAACGTACAACGTGGATAATTGCATCAACCTCTCTGATGTGGGAGAGGAATTTGTTTCCGAGTCCTTCGCCCTTTGAAGCGCCTTTAACAAGACCTGCAATATCAACAAATTCAATTACTGCAGGAGTAAATTTCTGCGGTTCATACATTTCTGCAAGTTTGTCCAATCTCTTGTCGGGAACACTTACAACACCGACATTCGGCTCAATTGTGC
>JAFRZS010000302.1 GCA_017442445.1 Clostridia bacterium | reverse complement strand
TTCAGTTGTTGTAACAACAAAGTCCATAGCAAGATCGTCTGTAACGTTAACACCGCAGGAACCTACTGCATAAGCACCTTCTGTGTTTTCTCTGAAGAATGTCCAGTCAATACCTTCATCAGGAACTTTAACAGGACGAAGATTTGCAAAGAGGTCAAGAGCCTTACGCATAGCAACGTTAGCACTTTCAATATTCGGGCAATCGTCACCAGCCTGAGGAGTAGTTGTGGGACCCTTAAGGATAACATGGCAAGATTTTAATTCTTCAAGCACATCATCAGGAATAGCCTTGTTAGCAGCGATACGGTTTTCCAATGTAAGACCGTCAATAACCTTAAACTGAACCTTACCTGCTTTAACTTCGTCAGCTAAAAGGAATTCAGCAACTCTTGCAGATTCTTTTGTGATTGTGGGGCCGATACCGTCACCACCGCAAACACCGATGATAATTGTATCAAGCTTTGAGTAATCAACAAAATCACCCTGAGCCTTAATTCTGTCTGAACGCTCGGACTGTTCACGAGCGAGTTTTTCAAATTTTTCAACTGCAGCCTTAATCTGTTGTTCTGTCATTTTAATTTCTCTCCTTATATCTTACTTCTTGTATAGTTAAGCAAACCGCCTTCAAGAATAATAGCCTTCTGTCTGTCAGAGAATTCTGAACAAAGAGCATATTCTTCGCCTGTGGTCTTATTTTTAAGTGTCATAGGAAGATCCTTTTCAACACATTCACGTGCATTTTCAATTACCAACTCATCGCCCTGAGTAATTTTATCGTAATCGTCAGCATTTTTGAATGTAAGCGGAAGAATACCGGCATTGATAAGGTTAGCACAGTGTATTCTTGCAAACGACTTTGTAACAACTGCCTTGATTCCGAGATAAAGAGGAACTAAAGCAGCGTGTTCACGAGAAGAACCTTGACCGTAGTTTGCACCGCCGATGATGATACCTTTTCCTTCCTTCTTGCAGTTTTCTGCAAAGTGTTCATCACACTGCTTGAAGCAGAAATTTGAAAGATAGGGGATATTTGAACGGTAGGGAAGAATCTTCGCACCTGCAGGCATAATGTGGTCTGTAGTGATATTGTCGCCGACCTTTAAGATTGCCTTAGCATTAATATTTTCTTCAAGAGGTTCACTCTGCGGGAAAGGCTTGATGTTGGGGCCGTATTTTACTTCAACAGCATCAGCATCTTCAACTGATGCGGGAAGGTCAACCATGTTATCATTTATAATGAACTTTTCAGGCATTTCAATGTTAGGATAATCGCCAAGATCTCTCGGGTCTGTAAGATAACCTGTAATAGCAGAAGCTGCTGCAACCTCAGGACTTACGAGGTAAATACCTGCATCAGCAGTACCTGAACGGCCTTCAAAGTTTCTGTTGAATGTACGGAGAGATATACCTTTTGAGTTAGGAGATTGTCCCATACCGATACACGGACCGCAAGCGGATTCAAGGATTCTCGCACCTGCATCTATCATATCAGAAAGAGCGCCGTTAAGAGAAATCATATTGAGAACCTGCTTGGAACCGGGAGCGATTGAAAGACTTACATCAGGATGCACTGTTTTACCCTTAAGTATAGCTGCAACTTTGAGCATATCTAAAAGTGAAGAGTTTGTGCATGAACCGATGCAAACCTGATCAACGGAAATCTTACCGATTTCTGTTACAGATTTTACGTTATCGGGCATATGAGGCATAGCAGCCATAGGAGCAAGTTCTGATAAATCAATATCAATGATTTCATCATATTCTGCATCTGCATCTGAAGATAATTCTCTGTAATCGTCACCGCGTCCCTGTGCAACAAGGAACTCTTTTGTGATTTCATCAGAGGGGAAGATAGATGTTGTAGCACCGAGTTCAGCGCCCATGTTTGTGATAGTAGCTCTTTCGGGAACAGAAAGTGTCTTAACACCTTCGCCGCCGTACTCAACAATTTTACCTACACC
>JAFRZS010000301.1 GCA_017442445.1 Clostridia bacterium | reverse complement strand
CTTAATCTGAAAACCATATAATCACGGATTGCGGCAGTTTCCGCCAACTGCTTCTGAATATTAGGTAAAGAAGATACCGCTGCAGAGAATCCCATTATTGCGGGCATAGGCTCGGTACCGGGTCTGATGCCGTTTTCCTGACCGCCGCCGACTATGTGCGGAGCAAGGTTTGTACCGCGTTTTATATAAAGTGCACCTGCACCCTTCGGACCGTGAATTTTATGAGAGCTGACAGTCATCATATCAACGCCCATACTCAGAGGTCTTGTGACAATTTTTCCGAAAGACTGTACGGCATCACAATGAATCAATGCTCTTGATCCTGCCCTTGTTACTGCAACGCGGACTGCCTCAATCGGCTGAATGCTTCCGACTTCGTTATTTACATGCATAATGCTTACAAGACAAGTGTCCTTTGTGACAGCTTTTATTAAATCCTGAATACTGATTTTACCGTCCTTACCGACACCAAGATACACTACATCGTAGCCCTCGGCTTCAAGTTTTTTAAAAACTTCCCTGACACTCGGGTGTTCAATTTCCGTCGTGACGATCCTTTTTCCTTTGCCTGAATTTCTCCTTGCAGCGCCGTAAAGAGCGATGTTATTTCCATCTGTACCGCCTGCGGTGAAATATATTTCAGATGTCTGACAGGATAGTCTGTCTGCTAAAATTTCCCTCGCTTTTTTCTGCTCGGAAAAAGCAACTGTTCCTATATTGTGAAGGGAAGAAGGGTTGCCCCAACAGTCCCTTATACTTCTGTTGATTGCCTCTATCGCACTGTCACAGACAGGTGTTGTAGCACTGTTGTCAAGATACGCCTGAGAGGATAAGTTAAACAAATCAATTCCCCCTATTATAATCATATTCTATTATACAATATTCAATTTGATCTTGCAATGTTTTTCTGAATGAAAAGTATTGAATTTCAGAAAAAAATATGGTATTATAAATATGGTATTTTGGAGTAGTTTCTTTAAAGGAGGTCAAAAACATGAAACACAGCAAATTTACTAAAGTTATGGCAGTTGTAATGTCATTCGTACTTCTCGTTTCGGCAGTATCGGTATCATCTTATCTTTTCACACAGGACGATGTTGTTTCGGCTGAAATCGAAAATGCAAATGCTTCTCAGTATGTAGCACCTGTCAAGGACGAACTCAACGAAAAACAGCAGAATGTTCTTCTCAAGGCAGCTGACACTCTCGTTGAATCAATGGAAAATAATGTTGAGGATATGACAGTTACAGAGACTGCTGTTGTAGCAGGTAAAGAACAGGATCTTACATCACTCGGCGGTATTGTAAAAGCGCTTCTCAGTGTAAGAACCGTACTTGAACTCAAATACATAGGTATGGCTTGTCTTGAAAATATCTTCGTAGGACTTTTAGGCGGTATCAGTAATATGATAAAAGCACCTTCAAATCTTTTAGGTGTTGATGAATTTGTATCAAAGGATTTCTATGAAGGTACAGAAACATTCCTTGATGCTCCCGCAAAGGATGCAAAATGGAGTCTCGGATATTCACAGGCATCATTAGTTCCCGATGATATCAATTCAAGAAATTATTACCTCGGCGGATATCTTATGCAGCAGCTCGGCGGCAACAAGGTTGAAGATGTCATTGATGATATGAAGGTAAGAATTATCGCTATGAATGATAATTCAGGCAGAGGTACAGCTATTTTCGCAACTATTGACTGTATCGGTATCTCAAATAAGGATATCAGAGTAATCCGCAACAAACTTGCAGATTATGCAAAGGAAAATAACATTGTAAGCATCAATGTATTTTCAACACACTGCCATTCTTCAATTGATACTCAGGGTCTTTGGAATCCGCTTCTTCCCACAGTTCTTAACAACGGCTTTGTTAAGTTCACAGGCAAGGGCGAATATAAGACAGGTACTGATGAAAAATTCATGGCGCTTCTTGCAAACAGAACAGCAAATGCTATGAAAGAAGCAGTTGAGGATATGGAAAAGGGTACTCTTACATATTCAGAATACGATGCTTCAAGATATTACACAGATGACAGACCGTCAGCAGATAATGTAAAATCAGTTGTTGAAAGACTCGGAAGATTTGTATTTACTCCCGACTCAGGCTCAACACCGACAATTATCGTAAACGGCGGTGCACATCCGAGCATTACAGGTCTTAAGACAGATAAGAGCTCAGGCAGAGAATTGTCTGCAGACTATGTTGCAACAATGGAAGAAATCATCAACGATGCAGGATATGATTTCATGTTCTTCAACGGCGCAATCAACGGTGTATATCCTGACAGAGGACCTTCAAATGACGGTGTTGATATGCCTCATCGTTATCAGGTTGCACAGCGCTACGGTTACGAATTAGGCTTCCATGTACTTTACATGACAAAGTCAGAAGCTGAAATCGAAAAAGATGCTTTCGCAAAAGAAGCACTCAATAAATATCTCCCCGCTGATTACGAAAAGGGCGGTTCGCTCTGGTATAAGGGCAAAGAAGCTTGTGCAGAAACAGAGGTTGCACCGATTCTTAACATCAGATGTGAAGAAATTTTAATCAAGGTTTCAAATCCGCTTTTCACAGCAGTAGGTAAATTAGGACTCACAAACTCAAATATGGTAGTTGATGATGAAGGTACTTTCTACTATGTATCAGAAATCGGTTATCTTGAAATCGGCGATAAGAAAGTTGCTATGCTTCCCGGTGAAGTTTCACCCGACCTCTTCACAGGTAAGGGCGGCTACACAGCAGAAGGTTCAGTAACTCAGACCGAATATGCATATCCCACATTCCCCGAAATCGCAGAAGACGAAAATCTTCTTGTATTCGGACTTGCAAACGATGCTGTCGGTTATATAGTTCCCGACAACGATTACTGCAACTGCATAATCAATTATCAGGAATTGATTTCTCTCGGCTCAACAGTAGCATCAACTCTCTCAATCGCATTTGAAGAGTTAATTGAAAGTGTAAAATAAGATTTTTTAAACCCGATTACCTATCAGGCAATCGGGTATTTTTCTGTTTTTAAATTAAAACTGAACGATTGACACGAAAAGGTTACAGTTTTGTAAATAAATTGTAAATCAGTTGAAATAAATAGATAAAAAGACTTCCGAATGTTGACATATTTTATAAAAGATATATAATAAAGTTGTGTCCGACAGTAGTCGAAGATTATAAAATTGTGGGTATCATAAAGGTCATTGGTTTTATCCTCCTCGATTGCTGTCGGATACAATTTAATATTTGGAGGGTGTATTATGAAAAACAAAAAACTTACGGTTTTAGTCTCAGTTATTCTGGCGGGTGCAATTATCTTTTCAAGTGTTGTTGCGGCAGACAGCAGTTTGAGAAGCGTCGGAAATGCAGAAGTTGAAACAGCAGATATATCCGGTTATGTAATTGCCGACAAGAGTGACAAGGCTTTGACAGATGTTTTGGAAAAGGCATCTGAAACCTTGCTTGAAGCTGTTACGGAAAACACAGAAGAAGCAGAAGCTGAAATCGCAGAAATAAATTCTTCCGAAACAGAGGAAACTCCTTTTAAAAAGGGTATAAATCTGTTAGTGAAGAAGCTTAAGTATTATGTGTACGGTTTAATTGAAGACTTGTTTTCATGGTTAGCGGGTGGATTGTCAGATAGTTTTCCCGACGGACCGAGTATAAATGAGCCTTCAGAAGATGAGCCTGACGAAAATTCTCCCAAGGTTTTTTATCCCGGAACAGCAACATTCCTTGATAAACCTGCAGAGAAAGCAAAGTGGAGCCTCGGCTATGCTCAGGAAGAAATCATGCCTGATAATATCGGCGAAAAAACTTATTATATTGCACAGCCTAACGGAGATAAAAGCCTTACAAGTGAAAGTCAGATAAGGGACAGGCTGAAGGTAAGAGCTATTGCTATAAGTGACGGCTCAGGCAGAGGCACTGCGGTTTTTGCAGTTGTTGACTGCATGGGACTTATGAATAAAACGGTCAGAGAAATCAGAGCTCAGTTATCAGATTTTGCAAAAGAAAATAATATTATCAGTATCAATATTGGCGCAACACATACACATTCAGGCATTGATGCTATGGGCGTTTATACAAATACCGTAGAGAACGGATTGAAAAATTTAACGAATATCTTCTTCAGGACAAATAAATACACTGAAGGTCCCGATAAAGAGTTCATGGAACTTCTCAAAAATCAGACCGTAAATGCAATCAAGAAAGCATGTGATAAGGATAATATGAAAACAGGCACGCTGTCGTATTCGTACTGCGATGCTTCGCAATATTATTACTCAAAACGATTTGACCATAATCCTGATGCAGTTTCGGAAACCTTTGCAAGATTTGAGTTTATACCTGACACTGAAGGCTTAAGACCTACGATGATTATAAATGCAGAAGCACATCCCGGCGTAATCGGAAATAAGTCACTCGGCATTTTGTCCGCAGACTATGTTGCGGGTATGGATGAAATATTAAACGCCGCAAATTATAACATGATATTCTTCCCGGGCTCTATTGCAGGAACTTATGCAACAACGGATATTACCCAATACGGCTTCCCGCAGATTGATAAGACTCTTTCAGAGAGCGAGGCGAAAAAAGAAAGCTATTATATAACATCACAGCGCTACGGTTATGTGTTGGGACTTCTTGCTCTTTATATGGACAAAGATGAAACAGAAATAATGAAAGACGGAATAGCTAAAAAGTTATCCGAAAATTTCCTCGGCTCAACAAAATGGTGCGAAGGTTTAGAAGGTGCAGGAGAAATAATACTTAAACCGTTACTCAATATAAGAACGGAAGAAATAGTCTGTGAAATAACAAATCAGATAGTCTGGTGTATTGCCAAATTGGGAATTATAGATATTGACATTACAAATGAAAACGGCAAATATAATTATTACACAGAAATCGGATATATTGAACTCGGATACTATGAAAACGAAAACAAAGAGGGACAAGTCAAAAAAATAATAACAGTACCCGGTGAGTTAACCCCGGACCTTGTTACAGGCAGATGCTCATACACGGCAGAAGGCTCAGCGACAAACAAACAGTTTGAATATGATCCGCTCAGAAAAATTTTTGATGATGATGAGCTTCTTGTTTTCGGACTTACAAACGATGAAATGACATACATAGTCCCCGATAACGATTACTGCCGAGTATGTTTTCCGGTTTTTGAAAAAACCGATGTGTTAAAGGAAAACAGACACTATGCAGAAACATTATCCTTCGGAAAACACACCGCATCAACTATCGTCGGTGAGTTTATAAATTTGCTTGATAATTTAAAAAAATAAATCCCTAAAAACGGTACAGGCAAGGAGAAAATACTCCTTGCCTGATTTTTTGATATTGAAAAAAGTATAAGGATATGGTATCATAGCTGTGCTTAAAGCTAAAAAGTTTCAGACGGGAAGGTGCAGATAAAATGAAGAATTTTTTGAATTTTGCAACGGAGAAGATTTTGTCTTCTCTCAGAGCACAAATTAACTGGACAGCTTTTGCAACAACAAGCTATCCTGTAAGAAGTGAGGATGAAACCGAAAACGGTGTTACATATAATTTGTTATCGAAGCCGTTGAGTCATATAAACAAGCTTGAAATCAGTGCAAGACAGCATAAAAATACAATCGTATTTTCTATTGAAATGGAGAGAGGTCCGGGTCTTGTTTGTGTCCGAGCAATCCGTCCTGAAAACGGACTTGAAATAAATCTCTGCAAAGATTTGCAGGTTGATAAAATTCTTGCATTTACTAATGTAGATGACCCGTGGTGGACGATGCCTAAGTTTGTTTCAACGGTTGACGAAATACCTTTCAGAACACAGAATCTCGTTATGCAGATTGAAGATAAACATTATCATCTTCTTCCGCTTTGCGGTGAAAATTTCCGTTGTGAAATCGGCAACGGCATTGTATATCTTTCACCCGGTTGTTCAGGCAGACAGTTTTTAAAAGGTGATTTCCTTGCTGTAACTGTCGGTGATGACCCGTTTGATGTTGTTAAAGACGGTTATGAAAATGCAAAAGAACTCGGCGCAATCAAAATTCCTCTTTCTGCTGAAAGAAAATATCCCGAAGTTTTTGAGGGCTTTGGCTGGTGCACTTGGGATGCTTTTTATGAAGATGTTTCAAGCGAAAAAATTTATAAAAAGCTTGATGAATTCAAAGAAGCGAATGTTCCTGTAAAATGGATGATTATTGACGACGGCTGGAGATTGGCAAACGGCAATCTTCTTCTGTCATTTGAGGAAGATAAGGAAAAATTCCCCGAAGGACTTAAAGCTTGTGTAGAAAAAATCAAGAGAGAATACGGCGTGGAAAAAGTCGGCGTATGGCATTCATTCCTCGGCTATTGGTTTGGTGTTGATCCCAAAAGCGATTTGTATGAAGATCAGAAGGAAAATCTTGTTCTGATTGCAGACGATATTGCAATTCCTGTACCTGACGAAGAAAAAGCATTTGCATTCTGGGACAAGTGGCATTCATATATCAGAGAATGCGGAGTTGATTTCCTGAAGATTGATAATCAGAGTTCATTATCTCACCGTACGGCAAGTCTTATGCCTACCTGCGAAGCAGCAAGAATTATACACAAAGCACTTGAGCGCTCAGTTGTCAAGAATTTCGGCGGCGACCTTATAAACTGTATGGGTATGGATATGGAAAATGTACTCGCTCGTCCCGTAACAGCGGTATCAAGAAACAGCGGTGACTACTATCCGCAGATTGAACGCCATTTTGTAACTCACGCTACACAGAATGTCTATAATACAATCTGGCATTCGATGCTTTATCACTGTGACTTTGATATGTGGTGGTCAAAGCACGAAACAGCAATACAAAGCGGTAGTCTTCGTGCTATCAGCGGCGCACTTATTTATGTAAGCGATGCATTCGGTAAGACAGACCGCGACGCAATTATGCCCACAATAGAAGATGACGGAACAATTATCCGCTGTGACCTTCCTGCAAAGCCGACACGCGATTTATTCTATACGGACTGCAGAAAAGCTGAGAAGCTTTTGAAAATCTGGAACAGAAAAGGCGAAGATTTTGCAGCGGCAGTTTACAACATAGGCACAGAAGAATTTGCAAAGGTTATCACAGATACACTAGACCTTGCAGATATCCCGGGTGCAGATGATACATACGTAGCTTATGAATATTTCACAAAGACTTTCACAAAAGTCAAAGCAGGTGATAAAATTGAAATCACTCTCGACGTTGACAAAATCGCACTTTACAACTTCTACAAAGTTCTTTCCGATGAAAACGGCGAATATATAATGCTCGGCAACTTGGACAAATATGTATCAATCGCAACAAGAGAAAAGACTAAAACATACCTTGCAGATTTGATATAAGATAATAAGTTAAAAAACCAATCAGGACGTTTCTCTGGTTGGTTTTTGTTTTTAGTAAAATCGGGCACAATAAGAAGGAAAAGTGTTAAAGGTTGCAAAAATCATTTATTAACAATCCTGAATAATTGACTTTTCGAGGATTGTATGCTAATATAGAACAGGAAAATGCAACCTGACACAAAAATCATTTATAAAGGGGCGATAAAATGCAAATTCGCAGGGATTTTTATCTTAATAAAATCATAAAGAAAAAGCATAACGGTTTGATAAAAGTGATAACCGGTATTCGCAGGTGCGGAAAATCGTACCTGCTTAACACTCTTTTTTATGAACATCTTATTGAAAGTGGTGTGGACAAAAACCATATCATACGTTTTGCTTTTGATTCTGCTGATGACCTTTATATGATAGGCGAAAGTCTGATTGAAATGGAACGTAAAAAAAGAGGTGCCGATCCTGAAAAGTTCATGGCATATATTCGCTCAAAAACTGAAGAAGAAGGAAAATATTATCTTCTTTTAGATGAAGTTCAGATGCTTGATTGCTTTGAGGCGGTGCTCAACGGTTATCTCAGAAATGATAAATATGATGTGTTTGTAACCGGAAGTAATGCGAAATTTTTATCAAGGGATATCATAACTGAGTTTGCAGGTCGCGGCGATGAGATTCATATGTATCCGCTGAGTTTTTCTGAGTTTATGTCTGTGTTCAATGGTGATAAATATGAAGGATTATCACAGTATATGCTTTATGGCGGTATTCCTCTTGTTGTTCTCAGGGATGATACAAACGAAAAGGTTGCCGCCTTGGAAAATCTTTTCAGCGAAATATATATTCGCGATATACAAAAGAGAAACAGAATAAGAAATATGGGAGAGCTGGAGGATTTATTGAATTTCCTTTCCTCATCCATAGGTGGTCTTACTAATCCCGAAAAGCTGAAAAATACTTTTAAGTCAGTAAAAAAATCTAAAATTACTGCTAACACCATTAAAAAATACATTAATTATTTTGAGGACTCGTTTTTGATTGAAACAGCAAAAAGATATGACATCAAAGGGAAGGCATATATAGAAACTCCTCAAAAGTATTATTTCTCTGAT
>JAFRZS010000300.1 GCA_017442445.1 Clostridia bacterium | reverse complement strand
CAGTTGCCCAATCAAGTTTGCACCCAATTGCAGGTCCGCCGATTTTAAGGTCAGGGAACCTGTTTTTCAGATGCTTTGCCGCTATCTCATAAAAATCAAAGAATTCTGCTTTTGTTCCTCCCCAAGTTTCCTTGTGTTCTTCGTGGTCATGTCGCAAATCAGGTTCATTCCATATTTCCCAATAATCTATATTCCAATTATATCCGTCTGCCCAGCCTTCATTGTAGTGCATTATGATGTGTTCACAGATTTCTGCCCATTTTTTATAATCTTTGGGTTTTACGGTTCCGTACTTTTTAGACCAATGCTCAATTTTGTTGCCGAGTCTGTAGAATATCTTTGTACCTGCTTCGAGTGTTGTCTGCAAGTATTCGTCTGTCAGGTGAAAATCATACGATGCAGGGTCATTTACATCAGCATCAAAATCAGGAAAGATTGCAATAATATCAACAATGTGCTCTCCGCCGTACGAATACTCGATGGAAGCATCGTGATTTCTTGCATAAGGAATTCCGATTTCAACCCATTTATCAAAATTACCTCTTGACTGCGATTCGCGTGCTTTTTTAGGGCCGTTGTTGACAGCGTGCATAGGTTTGATTTTGCCGACTTCTTTGGTGAAATCTACTGTGATTTTATTCATTTCAATTCTCTCCGTTCACAAGAGTTTTTTCTATTGCTTTTAAAAGATTTGCACCCCATTGATGCAGATTTTCTACTGTATAACCTTGTTCAAGATTTCCTGAGTACGGCGTTTCAACCGTAAAAGAAATTTTTGCTTTTTTGACATCAGAAAAATATCCGTTACTGCTTTGAACTGATGAGCTCTGACGAACATCTCCCTTGAATTTTATTGCAGAGTCAGGCAGAGTTGATATTTCTGTTATGTACTCAAGAAATTTCTGTGACTCAGGTTTATTATCAAGAGGTCTGCAATAAAATGACGGTTCATCCTGTCTTCTGCCCCATTTCAAAGGACAGTGACAATCAAGATAAAAATCTATCTCTTTATCTTTTATGTATTCATAAATTGCTTTTGTGTAATTATATATCGGCTTTTCAATATAATCTCTGTTGTGGTCATGAGGCGGTCTGTCTTTACCCTGTTCACCAAGTTCAACACCGTCTATATCAACAAAGGGAATAACATGAAATCTGTAATTTTCAAAAAGTTCTGTTTGGTTAGTCAGCACTTCATAAACGGCACCCTCAACAACATAAGATGCAACACTTTCACAACAATGATGACGCGCAACAAAAAATATATCCTTTTTACCGTTACCGAAATTCACAATCGGAATTTCTCTGCCACCTTCACTTACTGCGAGTACCGACCTGCTGACTGTCGGATAAACCTTGATTTTATCAAAGAAAAGTTCAAAGTGCGACACCTGATAAGGCAGAGAAAAAGAAAAATATCTTTCTTTTTCACCGGTAAATTCAAAATCAAAGTGTGTGTGGTCAACAAAACCGTCTGTATGCCAAGTCCAATTAACACCGTCCGTGCTTGTTGCAGGACCGAAGGGTGATACAACCTCATCGTTTAAAAATGTAAATCTTACTTTGCCGACAGGCGCATCAATTACTTTAAAATTCCAATAAAACCACCATTTACTTGTACCTTTTAAGTCCTGCTCAAGTAAAACTTCATTATCTTTTATTTCATGAATTATTGCATTTCCGCCGGGATAATCTGTTACAATTTTCATATTATACTCCGTTATTCGTTATTTTCTCCCGCAAGCTTTTCGGAATACCACGGAGCATTTCCCTGACTCATAAAATGAACGGGTGTAAACGGGTCCTGACTGTCCCACGCAGCTTCGGGTACAGGTGCTCCGACATTATCTTTGATTATAACCTGTTCGCCGTGTCCGCCTCGGTCAAGAATCAACTCTTTTACTGCACCGGGCAGCATAGCATTATTAGCTATTACACAATGTGAACATTCTTCTAAAATTATTCCGTAATTGGGTGAAACTCTGCCGTTTCTGCCGTCATCTTTCCAAACATTAAAGGTATTCCCGACTATTGAAATACCTGCCGCCTTTTTCATAAGAATATGACAGTCATTGTCGGAATCGGGCTCTGCATTTTTGCCGCTTCTGACAATTGTATTTCCTGTAATTGTTATAGCAAACGGAATTACAGTATGACTTCTGCCGATGCGTTCGTGGTAGTTTGGCGCGGATTCTATTATAATTGCAGGGCCGAATGAACGGTCTATATAATTTCCTGTAATATTATATCTCATACTGCCTTTAAGTTTTAATCCGCACTCGTTATTCCACTCTACTCGGTTAGATGTAAAATTCACTGCAGAATTCCATGTTTCACCGCCAAAACCTGCCTTACCGTTTCCCGAAAACCAATTATCGACAATAAACGCATCACAGCCGTGAAGATACATACCGTAGCCTTTGTTATGTGCACTGAATGAATGGCGCACTGAGGTTGCCCAGTTACCGATCATATTCAAGCCGTTGCCTGAAAAATTATAAATCTTGCAGGTATCAATTCTGACGGCATGTTCACCCGGGGTAACATGGCGTTCACGGCACATACTGATGCCGTGCATATTTTCTCCCATATACCTTCCGTCAAGACAAAGTCCGTGAATCGTGCTTCCGAGCGCATCCGATACTTCAATCAAGCATTCCTGATCTTCCTTTAAGGGTGTAAGAATTGTTCTTCCCTGAAATTTAAAAGACCATGTAGGTTCACCTTTCAAGCATACAGCCAAAGGGAGATATATTACATCTGTTCGGTAAATTCCGTGAGGGAAAAACACCACTCCCGATGTTTCCGATGCAACCTTCACTGCTTCTCTTATCGCCTGAGTATCGTCGGTTTTACCGTCGCCGATTGCTCCGTAGTCCTTTGGATTTACATAATATCCGTTCATGTTTACACCCCATTTAACCGTCTTACAGTATATATACTTTATTAGTCACATTTTGTCAATAGAAAATATTATAAAAAAATACTTTTTTGTTTTAAAAATTCACAATCACCTCATACTATCAATAAACTGATAAAGGTGGTACTGAAATGGAAATATACGACTTACCGTTGGGGTTCTCAATGGCCCTTGCAAAAAATCCTGACGCAATACAAAAGTTTGCTGTGCTCAGCGAAGACAAAAAACGCGCTATCATTGAGGGAACACGCAATATCCGTTCAAAAGCTGAAATGAAAGCATATGTAAACAGTATAATAACAAACTGGTAGACGAAGGGGATGTAAAAAAAGCGAAGACCGTATAAAACCGCATAGAATAAGGGGTTCTGCAGGTGTAAAAGCCTACAAGAACCCCATAAACATGCATATAATATCAAAAACTGTAAAGTATT
>JAFRZS010000299.1 GCA_017442445.1 Clostridia bacterium | reverse complement strand
CCGTAAACTCAAACCCCGTTACCGGCAACATTGTGGATGTTCTGAGTGTGACAAAAACCGCGCTGGGCGATAATTATACAGCAAACGACAATATAACCTATGTTATCAGCATAAACAATTCATCGGCCGTGCCGTTTACAGGCTTGACCGTAACGGACAACCTGGGTGAATACACTTTTGACACAACGGCAGTGACACCGCTTGACTATGTTGACGGCTCTGTTTTATACTACCTCAACGGTGTGTTACAGGCGACTCCTGCAGTGACATCAACATCACCGCTTGTCTTTTCGGGAATAACAGTACCTGCAAACGGTAATGCAATATTGATTTACGAAGCAGAAACAAACGGTTTTGCACCTTTGATATCGGGTAGTACGATTGCAAACGAAGTTACAGTTTCAGGCGGCGGTTTGACAACACCTGTCACAGCAACGGAAACAGTCACAGTAACAGAAGAACCCGTGCTTTCAATTACAAAGGGACTTTCACCGACAGATGTAGCTGAAAACAGTCAGTTGACCTACACATTCACAATTCAGAACACAGGCAACACTGCGGCTGAAGCTACGGATAACATTGTAATCACAGACACATTTGATCCGATTCTCTCAAATATAACAGTAACAGTTGACGGAGCAACACTTCCGGATACAGCTTACACCTATGACGAAACAACAGGCGAATTTGCAACAGTACCCGGAACAATCACAGTACCTGCTGCAACCTATACTCAGGACGCAGTCACAGGCGAATGGACAGTAACACCGGGCGTGACAGTAGTAACAGTAACAGGAACAGTTTAATAAGGTGAGGGATGTTAAAAATCCGCAGACCGCTTTGCTATGAATAACAAAACCGAATAACGTAAAAAAGGCAGTATCTCGTGTGAGATACTGCCCGAAGTTTTTTTTATCAGAACGGTAATTTTTTACCTTGTTTTTTCCACTCACAAAATTCTGCGGTTGCACAGAAGATTACGTCACCTGAGGAGTTGATTGCTGTTTCAAGTGAATCCTGAACAACACCGACTATAAAGCCTACTGCAACTACCTGCATAGCGATATCGTTGCCGACACCTAAAAGTGAACAAGCCATAGGAATAAGGAGAAGTGAGCCACCTGCAACACCCGATGCACCGCAAGCACCTAAGGTTGCGACGAAGCTTAAAATGATTGCGAGGAAAATATTTACATTTATGCCCTGAGAGAAAGCTGCCGCCAAGGACATAACGGTAATTGTGATTGCCGCACCGTCCATGTTGATTGTAGCGCCCAAAGGAATTGCCACACAGTAATATTCTCTGTCAAGACCTAACTTTTCACAGAGGTTCATATTAACAGGAATGTTGGCCGCAGAGCTTCTTGTGAAGAAAGCTGTAAGACCTGATTCTCTGAAGCATCTTAATACAAGAGGATAGGGATTTTTTCTCAATGCAATAGCTACGATTGCGGGGTCAACAATAAGAGCGACCGCCAACATACAGCCTACTAAAACTGCAAGAAGCTTTCCGTAATTTACGAAAATATCAAGTCCGTATTCACTGACAGAGCCGTAAACGAGGCCCATAATTCCGAAGGGAGCAAGTTGGATAACCCAACCTACCGTCTTTGAAACGGCATTTGAAATATCTGTCATTACCTCTTTTGTTTTGTCACCTGCACCGAGTCTTAATGCAAGACCGATAATAACCGCCCAAGTGAGAATACCGACATAATTGCCTTCAATAATAGCCTTGACAGGATTCATAACCATATTTGAAAGGAGAGTTCTGAAAACTTCTCCGAGTCCTGTAGGCGCTGTCTGTTCAACGGCATCGGCAAGGGGGATTGTGACCTTAAAAATGTAACTTGCCACAACCGCAACACCTGCGGCTAAGAATGTACTGAGCATATAAAAAATGATAACAGTACGGAATCTCTTTCCGATACCTTGTCCTGCCGAAGAAAGCGAAGCGATAACGAGGACAAAAACCAGTATAGGAGCAATAGCCTTTAACGCACCTACAAAAATATCACCGAATACTGTGATAAAACTTGCCTGCGGTACCCAAAGTCCGAGACAAATACCGATTACAAGACCGATAGCGATTCTGAGAATCAGCGGTGAATCGGTGTAAAATTTCAAAACTTTTTTCATAACAAACCTCCACAAAATTATAACAGTTGATATGATAACATAATTATTTATGTTTTGCAACTTGCAAAAGGGTATTAAAAAACGATTTTTCAAAAAAACTGTGTGATTTTAACAGTTTGCATCAAGAATATAAATAAAATTTTAATTATTTTTTACATTTTTATGGTGACAAAACGGAAATAATGTGATAAAATAAATATATATGTTTAAATAGGGGGATTCCGGTTTTTAAAATGTTTGAACAGACAGTAAATGTAGACAGAATGGAACACGCAGTAAGCTTGTTCGGAAGTTTTGACGAAAACATCAAAGTCATTGAAAAGGAATTCGGTGTAACCGTAATTTCAAGAGGCAGTGAAATAAAAGTTACGGGTGAAGCAGAAAATGTCGCAAAGGGAGTCAGAGCGATAAACGGACTTTTAATGCTTATCAACAGAGGAGAAACTCTGTCGGAGCAGAATGTTCGTTATGTTTTGTCGCTTGTTAAGGATGACAGCGAATCAAAACTTGCTTCAATGGCGGCAGATTGCATCTGCATAACATCAAAGGGTAAACCGCTTAAGCCTAAAACATTGGGACAGAAAAAATATATTGAGGAAATCCGCAGTAATACGGTAACCTTCGGTATAGGCCCTGCAGGTACGGGTAAAACCTATCTTGCGGTTGCCATGGCAGTGACCGCATTCAGAGCAAAAGAAGTAAACAGAATTATCCTGACACGCCCCGCGGTTGAAGCAGGTGAGAAATTAGGATTTCTGCCCGGCGATTTACAGAGCAAGGTTGACCCGTATTTAAGACCGTTATACGATGCTTTGTTTGATATGCTCGGTGCTGAAAATTTCCAGAAATATCAGGAAAGAGGAAATATTGAGGTTGCACCGCTTGCGTATATGCGCGGAAGAACACTTGATGACAGCTTCATAATTCTTGACGAAGCGCAGAACACCACCCCCGAGCAGATGAAAATGTTTCTGACAAGACTCGGCTTTAATTCAAAAATGGTGGTAACAGGTGATATTACACAAATTGACCTTCCTGATGGCAAAAAATCAGGACTCAAAGATGCCGAGAGAATACTTAAAAATATAGACGATATTGGAATTTGTCATTTGACAGAGAAAGACGTTGTGCGTCATGCACTTGTTCAAAAGATAATCAAGGCATATGAAAAATACGAAAATATGCGCGCGAGCAAAGCGAAATCACGAGGAGAAAACAAATG
>JAFRZS010000298.1 GCA_017442445.1 Clostridia bacterium | reverse complement strand
GCTGACAATGAAACAGACATTTGAAACTGCAATTAAAAAGCTTGAAGAAACTGTAAACGCATTGGAAGAAGGAAATCTCACTCTCAATGATTCACTCAAGCTTTATGAACAGGGCACAAAACTTGCAGCTTTTTGCGGAGAGTGTCTTGACAAAGCAGAACAGAAGATAAAAGAACTTTCTGAAATAAAGGAAGAAGTAAATGAATAATTTTGAACTTGTTTTAAAAAAATATTTACCCCTCAAGAATAATCTGCAGTCAGTAATTTATGAGGCTATGGCATATTCGCTTGAAAATGGCGGAAAAAGAATAAGACCGTTACTTGTTTATGAATTTTGCAAGGCTTGTGGCGGTGATGAAGATAAAGCCGAAGCATATGCTGTTGCGGTTGAAATGATTCATACCTATTCTCTCATACACGATGATCTACCTTGTATGGATGATGATGATATGAGAAGAGGCAAAGCTTCAAATCATAAAGTTTACGGCGAAGCAAATGCTTTACTTGCAGGTGACGGACTTCTGACACTTGCTTTTGAAGTTCTTACAAAAGCTGATTTACCCTCAGAAAATATCGTCAGGGCTGTTAGTGTCTTGTCGTCTTGTGCAGGCGCTGACGGTATGATAGGCGGTCAGATAATAGATTTGGAGAATGAAACAAAAGACAATGTTCCGATTGACTCTCTGAGAACGATGGATTTGTTGAAAACAGGTAAGCTTATTGAAGCTGCGTGTGTTCTCGGCTGTCTTGCGGCAGATGGCAGCGATGATATGATAGAAGCTGCCAAAGTTTATGCTTCATCAATCGGACTTGCTTTTCAGATTAAGGACGACATTCTTGATGTCACAAGCAGTACGGAAGAATTAGGAAAACCTGTCGGCAGCGATAAGGATAATAATAAATCAACTTATGTTTCTCTTTTAGGTTTAGAAGAATCTGAAAAATTGGTTGTTGATTTTACAAATAAAGCAAAAGCTTCATTAAAGATATTTGGAGACAAAGGATCAGCCTTATCAAAATTGGCTGACGATCTGGCAGTAAGAAGAAAGTAGTTTTAATTATGGATGTTAAAAAGTTTTTAGAAAACTTAAAAGATCCCGACGAGATAAAAAAGCTTTCAAAGAGCGAAATTGACGAATTGACATCGGCAATCAGAGAAATACTCATTGAAACAGTATCTCATACAGGAGGGCATCTTGCTTCTAATCTGGGCGTTGTTGAATTGACAATTGCTCTGCTTTTGGCATTCAATTTTCCTGAAGACAGCATTGTATGGGATGTAGGACACCAGGTATATACTTATAAGCTTCTCACAGGCAGATATAATGATTTCCATAAATTAAGGACAGAAAACGGAATTTCAGGCTTTTCGCGTCCTGATGAAAGCATTTATGACAGCTTCTATACAGGTCATTCAGGAGCATCTCTCTCAACTGCATACGGACTTTCAAAGTCAAAAGAACTGACAGGTGATAACGGTTTTGTTGTTGATGTAATAGGTGACGGTTCATTTACAAACGGAATGGTTTACGAAGCCTTGAATAATACAGGAAGAACGGCCAAAAACCTCATTGTTATTCTTAATGATAACAAGATGTCAATTTCAAAAAATGTAGGTGCGTTATCAAAATATTTCACTAAGATACGCACTCACAGAAAATACTTCAGATTGAAAGCTCATACTGAAAGGCTTCTCAATAAAATTCCCTGTATAGGACACCATCTATCCCGTTCATTGTATCACCTTAAAAATACATTAAAAACTGTAGTTTACGGTACTAATTTTTTTGAAGACCTCGGTTACAGATATATGGGACCTGTTGACGGTCACAATATCGAAAAGTTAACAGAAATGCTTGAAATGGCGAAAGAATCAACAGTGCCGGTATTGCTCCATGTAAAAACTGTAAAGGGCAAAGGATATGATTTCGCTGAGAAATCGCCTAGCACCTATCATGGAATTTCAAAGTTTGATATAAACACAGGTGAACCTATTGCATCAAGCGGTTCGTTCTCTGATGAATTTGGCAGAATGATTTGCGAAATGGCTGAGGAGAATGATAAAATCTGTGCAATTACAGCCGCTATGAAATTATCAACAGGCTTGAAAGAATTTTCAAAAAAATTTCCTGACAGATTTTTTGATGTCGGTATAGCTGAAGAACACGCAGTTGCATTTGCGTGCGGACTTGCTAAAAAAGAAATGATTCCTGTATTTACTGTTTATTCAACATTTTTGCAAAGATGCTATGACCAACTGATACACGACGGAGCACTACAAAGACAAAAGATGATAATTGCCGTTGACAGAGCAGGATTTGTTGGTGAAGACGGTGAAACACATCAGGGTGTATTTGATGTTGCAATGCTCAACAGTATTCCGAATACGGTAGTATATTCACCGTCAACATATAAAGAATTATATCTTTCTTTTAAACATGCAGTTAATTCAAAAGAGAAATCACTTTTTGTTATAAGATATCCGAGAGGTGACGAGAAAATCTCTGGTGAGAATATTGATACTCTTAAACCTTATAACATATACGGAGATACTCAGGCTAATAATGCCATTGTCACTTACGGGCGTTTATTTGCTTATGTGAATGAGGCACAGAAACAGCTTGAAAAAAAGGGTATCAGGACTAAGGTTATAAACCTCAATATGATAAAACCCATTGATGAAAAGGCTGTTGAAGCAGTCCTTGGTTGCGAAAGAATATTCTTCTTTGAAGAAGGAATTAAAAGCGCAGGTGTCAACGAGTGCTTTGCACAGAAACTTTTCGAAAAATCCTATAAAGGAAAATATAAAACATTTGCAATTGATGACGAGTTTGTAAAACAGGCAACAGTTGCTTCACAACTTAAAAAATATAAATTAGATACTGAAGGTATCGTCGAATCTGTCATAAAGGAGTGTAATGATATTGGCTGAAAAAGTGCGTCTTGACCTCAGATTGTTTGAACTTGGCTACACAGAGAGTCGGGAAAAAGCACGAGCGCTTATCATGGCGGGACAGGTTTATGTAAATGATCAAAAAAAATTAAAAGCAGGTTATGCCGTAAAACCTACAGATACGATTGAGGTCAGAGGAAAAACTTTAAAGTATGTAAGCCGCGGAGGTTTAAAGCTTGAAAAAGCATTAGCTGAGTTTCCGATAACTCTTGACGGTAAGGTTTGTATGGATGTAGGTGCATCAACAGGCGGTTTTACTGATTGTATGCTTCAAAACGGTGCTGTAAAGGTTTATTCTGTTGATGTAGGTTACGGACAGCTTGCATGGAAGCTCAGAAATGACGATAGAGTAATAAATCTTGAAAGAACAAATTTCAGATATATAGAAAACGATGTAGTCAGTGAAAAAATTGATTTTGCAAGTGTTGATGTATCATTTATATCTTTGAAGCTCATTTTTCCGAAACTCAGAGAATTACTGTCAGATAGCGGTCAAGCTGTTTGTCTTATAAAACCGCAGTTTGAGGCGGGAAGGGAAAATGTCGGCAAAAAAGGTGTTGTAAGAGACCCGCAGATACATATAGATGTTATTGAACAGACTATAATAAATGCAAAAGAAAATAATTTTATAATAAAAGGACTTACATTTTCACCGGTCAAAGGTCCCGAAGGGAATATAGAATATCTCGTGTTTCTTGGGTCAGACGGTGAGGAAGAACTTGATTTTGATATTAAAGAGGTTGTTGCTTCTTCGCATAATTTACTCGACAAGTAAGGGGGTATAGGTATGAAAGTTGCGTTGCTTCCTAATCTGACAAGAAAAACTGCCGCTAAGGTAACACTCGATGTTGCGGCTCGTCTTGATGGTCTTAAAATTGAATACTCTCTTCTGATGTCCGACAAAGAAAAATTACCGCAGTTAATTTCTGCAGTATCGGATATTGATGAATTGATTGAAAGCTGTGATGTTGTAATTGCAATCGGCGGTGACGGTACAATTCTTCATGCGGCGAAATACGCGGCAAAGCATAAAAAGAAAATTCTTGGAATAAATGCGGGAAGACTTGCATTTATGGCGGGACTTGAAAGTAATGAACTTGATTTATTGTCAAGTCTTATAGACGGTACTTATTCAGTAGACAGCAGAATGTTATTGGAGGTCGGACTTTATTCTGACGGACAGCTTATTAAAACTGATTATTGTATCAACGATGCTGTTGTCGGCAGAGGTAACAGAATCAGACTTGAAGATATTGAAATAGAATGTAATGGCAGACTTGTAAATGAGTATCTTGCCGACGGTGTAATAATTGCAACACCAACCGGTTCAACGGCGTATTCTTTATCCGCAGGCGGTCCTGTTGTTGATCCTTCTGTCGGCGGAATTTTACTTACACCGATCTGTACTCATTCACTTTTTTCTAGATCGCTGTTTTTCTCGGAAAATTCCGAATTGAAGGTTAAAGGAAAGAGCGAACTTAATTTGTCCTGTGACGGTGAAGATTCAACCGTCGTTGAAAGAGGACAGTACTTAGTTATTAAAAAGGCTGATTTTACAGCAGACTTTTTAAGAATAAAATCTGATACATTTTTTGATGTACTTAACAGTAAATTGTCAGAAAGACGAGCATAAGGAGTGTTGAATGTGAAAAAGAAAAGACATGCGTTAATTCTGAAGCTTATTACTGATTTTAATATTTCAACTCAGGATGAACTTCAGGACAAGCTTTGCAAAAACGGATTTGAGGTTACTCAGGCAACAGTATCAAGAGATATCAAAGATCTCCGTCTTGTAAAGACTATGAGTAATTCAGGTCAGTATAAATATGTTGCTTCTAAGGAAATTTCAAGCGACTATATTTCAAGATATCATACAATTTTTGCAGAATCGGTTATTTCTGCTGATTACGCCGGAAATACAGTTGTACTTCGTTGTTTCCCCGGTATGGCTCAGGCAGCTTGTGCAGCTATTGACAATATGGGATTTGAAACAATCGTAGGTACACTTGCAGGTGAAGATACAATTTTTGTTCTTTGCAGAACCGAAGGCTTTGCTTCTCAGATTAAAGACGCACTTGTGCAGCTTCTGAAGGGATAATATGTTAAGAAACTTAAAGATAGAAAATATTGCGATAATTGAAAGCGCAAGTATTGACTTTTATTACGGATTTAATGTTCTGACAGGTGAAACGGGTGCAGGTAAATCAATTATTATTGATGCAATAAATGCTGTATTGGGTGAACGCACATCTAAGGAGCTTATTCGTACAGGTGCAGAAAAAGCAGTTGTTTTTGCACTGTTTGATGATATTCCGATATCGTTGCAGAAATATCTTAATGAGCAGGATATTGAAGCGGATAACGAAATACTTATTCAGAGAACGATAACTGTTCAGGGCAAGAATATCTGCAAAATCAACGGTTATCCCGTAAATGTTTCAATGCTTAAGAATGTTGCAAAAGAATTGATAAACATTCACGGTCAGCATGACAGTCAATCTTTGTTATCTCCGGAAAATCATTTTGTATATCTTGATATTCTGTCTGATAATTATGAGTTGCTTGAAGAATACCGCAATACATACAGAAGGTTAATTGCATACAAGCGAGAGCTTGAAAAACTGAATATTGATGAAGCTGAAAAGGAAAGAAAGATAGAACTTCTTACTTATCAGATAGCAGAGCTTGAAAGAGCTGATTTAAAAATCGGTGAAATGACAGAGCTTAAGCAAAAGAGTGAACGAAATAAAAATGTTGAGGCTTTAAAAGAAGCATTGTTTTCTGCATATAATCTTCTTTACGGCTCAAACGATTTTATCTCAGGTGCATCGGGAATGACATCTGATGCGGCGAATGAATTGCAGACAGCCTCCGAGCTTTATCCTGAAATATCTGCTCTTTCTGAAAAGATTGAAAACATATCTTATGAGTTAAAAGACGCTTCTGATGAGATAAGAGCTAAACTTGACAGCCTTGAAACCGATACAGCAGATTGTGAAGCTGTTGAGGAAAGACTTGATGAGCTTTACAGACTTTCTAAAAAATACGGCGACACGGAAGCTGAAATGATTGACTTTCTTGAAAGTGCAAAAATAGAGCTTGAAGATATAACTTTAGCTGATGAGCGTAGGGAAGAGCTTCAGATAAAGCTTACTGATGAGTATGAAAAGGCAAAGGCATTGGCTTTGCAGATTTCGGATATCAGAAGAAAAACAGCAGATGATTTCAGCAAAAAAGTTTGTGAAGAATTAAGCTTCCTTGATATGCCGAACGTTACTTTTTCAGCTGATTTTGAAAAATGTAAGCTTAATATAAACGGTATGGATAATATAGAATTTCTTATTTCTCCAAACCGCGGTGAGACTCCTAAGCCGTTGGCAAAAATTGCTTCAGGCGGTGAGTTGTCAAGAATAATGTTAGCAATTAAAAGTGTGCTTTCAGACAAGGATAACATCGATACACTTATTTTTGATGAAATTGATACAGGTGTCAGCGGCCGCGCGGCTGACAAGATAGGTAATAAGCTTCTCGAAGTATCAAGAGGAAGACAGGTTATATGTGTAACGCATTTAGCTCAGATTGCCTCAAAAGCTGATGAACATTTCCTCATTGAGAAGAGTGTATCGGGTGAGAGTACATATACAAATATAACACCGCTTGATTTTAATGGCAGAGTATTGGAACTTGCAAGAATTATGGGCGGAACAGAAATTACGGAAAATCAGAAAAATGCGGCAAAAGAGCTGCTTGAAAAGAAGGGAATATAAAAAATGAACGTATTTGAAGAATTACAGGCAAGAGGCATGATTGCCCAGATGACAAACGAAGAAAAAATCAAGGACCTTTTAGTCAATGATAAAATTAAATTCTATATCGGCTTTGACCCTACAGCAGACAGCCTTCATGTAGGTCACTTTGTACAGATGATGGTAATGGGACATATGCAGAGAGCAGGTCATACACCTATTGCACTTTTTGGTGGCGGCACAGGTATGGTTGGTGACCCCTCAGGCAAAACAGATATGAGAAGAATGCTTACAAGAGAAGAAGTTGACTATAACATTTCATGCTTCCAGAAGCAGATGTCATCAGTTATTGACTTTTCAGAAGGAAAAGCAATTATGGTCAACAATGCTGATTGGTTGGCAAATCTCAATTATATTGATTTCCTTCGCGAAATCGGTGTAAAATTCTCAGTTAATAAAATGCTTGCAGCTGAATGCTACAAGCAGAGAATGGAAAAGGGTCTTACTTTGTTTGAACTTAATTACATGGTTATGCAGAGTTACGATTTCCTTGTTTTAAGCAGAGAACATGACTGTATTTTGGAACTTGGCGGCGATGACCAGTGGAGCAACATCATCGGCGGTGTTGAGCTTAACAGACGATGTGACGGTAAAGAAACATACGGTATGACCTTCAAGCTTCTCTTGACAAGTGAAGGTAAGAAAATGGGTAAGACAGAAGGCGGCGCTGTATGGCTTGATCCTAATAAGACAAGTCCGTTTGATTTCTATCAGTACTGGAGAAATATCGCTGATGCCGATGTTATCAACTGCCTCAAAATGCTTACATTCTTACCTCTTGAAGAAATTGCCGAGTATGAAAAATATGAAGGCAGTGATATAAACAAGGCAAAAGAAGTTCTTGCATTTGAAGTTACAAAGTTAATTCACGGCGAAGAAGAAGCTGTAAAAGCACAGGAAGGCGCAAGAGCACTGTTCTCATCAAAGTCTAACACTGACAATATGCCGACAGTAGCACTTGAAGATGCTGATTTTGTTGACGGCGAAGCAAATATTCTTGACGTTATGGTAAAGGCTAAGGCTGCAAAGTCAAAGGGCGAAGCTCGTCGTCTTATTGATCAGGGTGGCGTAAGTGTTGATGATGTAAAGGTTCCTAACTTTACTTTTGCGATTTCAAAAGAAGCACTTGAAAATGCTCCTGTAATTCTTAAAAAGGGTAAAAAGTTCTTCGTTAAGATTACTTTATAAGGTTATAATATGGACAGAATAGCAAGTTTTTCAGTTGACCATAACAAACTTTTAAGAGGTTTATATATTTCAAGAAAGCAGACTGTAAATGATGTTACAGTCACAACACTTGATATCAGAATGAAAAAACCTAATGTAGAAGAAGTTATGTCAACCGGTACAATACACACAATTGAGCATATCGGCGCAACTTATTTAAGAAACGATAAGGCATGGGCAGACAGAATAGTTTATTTTGGTCCTATGGGTTGCCGTACAGGATTTTATCTTGTTGTGTTCGGAGATTACGATTCACAAGATTTACTTCCTTTGATGAAGGATACATTTAAGTTTATTGCAGAGTTTGAAGGCGATATCCCGGGTGCTTCAGCTGTGGAGTGCGGTAATTACACCGATATGGATTTAACGGGCGCAAAAAAAGAAGCCGATAAGTTTTTCAAAGAAATACTTATATCGGCAACAAAAGAAAATTTAATTTACCCTGAATAACAAAAAAAGCCGCTGTGAAGCGGCTTTTTGTATTGTATTAAAGATTGTAGTACTTATCAAACTCTGCGGGGTGGGGAATTGCTGCAAGCTGACGGCATTCTTCACGCTTTGTCTTGATGAAGTTGTTGAGGAGTTCTTCGGGGAATACTCCGCCTGCTGTGAGGTAATCGTGGTCAGCCTCAAGAGCATCAAGAGATTCTTCAAGAGATACGGGAAGGTGGCTGAGTTTAGCTTTCTCTTCATCACTGAGGTGATAAAGGTTTACATCGTAGGGACCCCAACCGTTTGCGTGAGGATCAATCTTATTCTTGATACCGTCAAGACCTGCCATGAGAATTGCTGCATAGCAGAAATATGGGTTACATGTAGCATCGGGATTACGAAGCTCAAAGCGTCTCTTATCAGGACTCTTTGCGTATGCGGGAATTCTGATAACTGCGCTGCGGTTTGAAGTTGCATAACCAACTGTAACAGGAGCTTCAAAACCGGGAACAAGACGTTTGAATGAGTTTGTGCTGGGGTTTGTCAATGCGCAGAGAGAAGCAATATGTTTGAGAAGACCGCCCATGAAATAGTGAGCTGTTTCACTGAGGTTTGCATAACCGTTATCATCAGAGAAAATAGGTTTGCCATCTTTGAAAAGAAGCATATGTACATGCATACCGCTACCTGCTTCGCCATATATGGGCTTAGGCATAAATGTAGCTGTCTTGCCGTATTTAAGAGCTGTGTTATGGATAATGTATTTAATCATCATTGTAGCGTCAGCCATGTGAACTACTTCACCTAACTGAGGCTCAATTTCAAACTGACCTGAAGCGGCAACTTCGGGATGGTGATAGTTGATATCAATTCCTGCTTCTTTCATGAGAAGGCACATTTCACTTCTGCATTCGTAAGAAACATCGAAGGGTTTAGCGATATGATAGTTCTTCTGCTTAGGAACAACAACACCTTTGCCTTCAACAGAGCTGTTCCAGTATGACTGCTTTGCATCAACAGAAGCTCCGATGTAGCTTCCGTCAACACCCCATGTAACTTCATCAAAAAGATAAAATTCAAATTCAGGGAGAATCTGCATCGTGTCAGCGACACCGCTTTCCTTCATATACTCAACAGCCGCACGGATGATGTTACGGGGATACTGAGCGAGAGGACGGTTTTCGGGGTTATCAATGATCATAGCGTTACCTGTCATTGAAAGTGTGGGAATTTCACAGAAAGGATCAATAACTGCTGTATCAGGATCGGGAATGAAAACCATATCACTCTTCTCAACTACAGCATAACCGTAGTTAGAAGCATCGAAACCGATACCGCTTTTCATTGTGTCTTCTGAAAAGTTTTCTGCAGGGATAGTAACATGACGGAACTGACCGTTGATGTCAACCATTTTAAAGTCGACCATCTTGATGTCATTATCCTTGATCATTTTCATGACATTTTTAATTTTATTTTCCATAAATCATAACTCCTTTGCCGAAATATATCGGCAGAAATTTTTTACAAAAATATTATATCATAAATATCATTCAATGCAATAAAAAAATTAAATAAAAATACAAGTCAAAAATCCGTATTTTTTTACGGATTTTTGACTTGTGTGTCAATTACATATCTTTATAAACATTTTTCAGTGCAGGGTAGAGCTTTTTGAATGTCTGATATTTCTTTTCATATTTTGCTACAATTTCTTCATCGGGCATAATTATACCGTTATCTTTGATTAAAGAATCTGTAGCATCAGAAACAGATGAGAACTCACCACACGCAACCATAGCTAAGATAGCACCGCCATAAGCCGGACCTTCTTCTACCGTGGGACGCACAACGGGGATACCTAAAACATTAGCAATAATTTTTCTCCATACTTTACTTTTAGCACCGCCGCCGCAGATTTTAGTCTGCTCAATTCTAACACCGCCGTCTTTAGCTATTTCAACACAATCTTTGAGTGCGAATGCGACTCCCTCAAATACAGCGAGTGTGAGTTGTTTTCTTGATGTTTCGGGTCGTAAACCGATGAATGCGCCTTTTGCCGCAACATCGTTATGAGGGCTGCGTTCACCCATGAGATAGGGAAGGAAATATACATCGTTATTTCCGAGCATTTCTTCCATGTTTGTCTGTTCGTATGCGAAATCTTCAGACTCAAGAATGTTTTCCATCCACCACTTATTGCAGGAAGCGGCTGACAAAATACAACCCATAAGGTGATATGCACCGTTTGCGTGGCAGAAGCTGTGAAGTGAATTTTTGTCATCTACAAAAAACTTGTCCTGTGAAACAAATACTGTACCGCTTGTGCCTAAGGAAATATTACACGAGCCGTTGTTGACAGTGCCTGTACCAATGGCCGCAGCTGCATTATCGCCGGCACCGATTGTTATTACAACATCTGCAGGTAAACCAACTTCATCTGAGATTTCAGGTAAAAGATTACCGATTTTTTCGTATGATTCAAATAAAGAGGGGAGCATATCTTCTGTCACATTACAGATATCACACATCTCTTTATTCCAACAACGGTTTTTAACATCAAGTAAAAGCATACCGCTTGCATCGGAAAAATCAGTTGCAAAGACACCGCTTAATTTATAAGCAATATAGTCTTTGGGAAGCATGATTTTTGAAATTCTATCAAAGTTTTCAGGCTCGTTTTCTTTTACCCAAAGAATTTTAGGTGCCGTAAAACCTGCAAAAGCGATATTTGCGGTACAATCAGACAACTTATCAGTACCGATTACATTATTAAGATAATCGGTTTGCTTCTGAGTTCTGCCGTCGTTCCATAAAATTGCAGGACGAATAACATTATCATCTTTGTCAAGAATTACAAGACCGTGCATCTGACCGCCGAATGATATGCCCTTAATGGTATCAGCTTCAACGCCATATACAATCTCTTTCAGCCCGTCAATAACAGCATCATACCAATCCTCAGGATTCTGTTCACTCCAACCACTTTGAGGATAGAAAATCGGATATTCACGGCTTACCGTTTTTAATACCTGTCCGTCAGCGGATACAAGGAGTATCTTTACTGCGGATGTTCCTAAATCAATTCCTATATATTTATTCATATCAGTTAAAAAGTACACTGTTTACAATAGCTTCAAGCATTTCCTGTCTGCCGCTACCGGGAAGCTCGGGAGCACCCAATTTTTCGGCATAAGCTGCAAGTTCTTGTAAATTTGTTTCTCCGTTTATAATTTTCTTACCGATTTCTGTATTTGTGAAGCTTGAATAACGCTCCTTGACAAATTCGTCAATTCTGCCGTCCTCAATGATCTCAGCAGCCTTGATAAGACCGAGAGCGAATGTGTCCATACCAAGAATATAAGCGATAAACATATCTTCGTCAGTATAAGAAGGACGACGGTTTTTAGCGTCGAAGTTAAATCCGCCTGTAAGTCCGTCAGATCTGAGCACTTCTAACATGCAAAGAGTCGCGGTATAAACATCAAAGGGGAACTCGTCAGTATCCCAACCGAGAAGATAGTCGCCCTGATTAGCATCAATTGAACCAAGCATTCCGTTGATAGCACTGATTCTGAGATCATGCTCAAATGTATGACCTGCCAATGTAGCATGGTTTGCCTCAATGTTCATCTTGAAATCCTTATCAAGACCGTGAGCGCGCAAGAAACCGATTGCTGTAGCTGCATCAAAGTCATACTGATGCTTCATGGGTTCCTTCGGCTTAGGTTCAATATAGAAATCACCTTCAAAACCGATGCTTCTGCCGTACTCAACAGCCATCTTCATAAGTCTTGCGATATTTTCCTGTTCAAATTTTACATCTGTGTTGAGAAGTGTTTCGTAACCTTCTCTGCCGCCCCAGAAAACATAACCTTTACCGCCGAGTTTTACAGTAATGTCAAGAGCTTTTTTAACCTGAGCAGCTGCAAAAGCGAATACATCAGCGCTGTTAGTTGAACCTGCACCGTTACAGAAGCGGGGATTAGAGAACATATTTGCTGTTCCCCAAAGGCATTTGATTCCTGTTTCCTTCATTTTATTAAGAATGTAATCTGAAATAATATCAAGTCTGCAATTTGTTTCAACGATATCAGCAGCTTCGGGGACTATATCAACATCATGGAAGCAGAAATATTTGATGCCAAGCTTCTGCATAAATTCAAAACCTGCATCAACCTTAGCTTTTGCGTGTTCCATTGT
>JAFRZS010000297.1 GCA_017442445.1 Clostridia bacterium | reverse complement strand
TGTGCCGTGTGAAAAATTAAGACGCGCAACATTCATTCCGCTTTCAATGAGAGAACGCATTATTTCTTCGCTGTCACTTGCAGGACCGATTGTACAAACAATTTTTGTCTTTCTCATTCTATCCATCCCTTCTTCTATTCGTCAGCCATCGCAAAGGTAATGCAATAGATTCCTTTTGCACCGGCTTTTCTCAGAACTTTTGAACATTCGTTAAGAGTTGCTCCTGTTGTTTTTACATCATCAACCAGAAGAATAGTTTTCCCTTTTATGTTCTCTGTATTCTCAAAGCAACCTTTAAGATTCTCTGCTCTTTCTTTTGCTGTTAATCCTACCTGATTTTTTGTACTGAACTTTTTTCGTAAAAGCTTTTTATATTTTATTTTCGTTTTTCGTGATAAAGCTTTTGCTAAAACTTTTGTCTGATTAAAGCCTCTGTTCATATACTCTGAAAAACTCATCGGAATATTCGTTATATAATCAAAGTTTATATCATCATAGTTTTCTTCAAACTCTCTGAACATATATTCCGCCATAGTTTTGTATAGATATTTTTTGCCATGAAACTTATATCTCAATACAACTCTTTTTGCGGCATCTTTATAACAGAAAACCGAAATCAATCTGTCAAATTTATTATTTTTATTTTTGTACTGTTTTATTTTTATAAACTCAAGCTCTGATTTACAATCCTTGCAGAATTTCTGACCCGGTTCAATAATATCGCCGCAGGCGGCACAATGAGTCGGATAAATAATATCAAGCAAGATAAATCTCATCGCCCCACCACCCTTGCAAAATTCACCAACATTATAGCAAATATTTTAAAATATAGCAACAAAAAAGGACATCTAATTTATAAATTGTTGCACAATTACAATTTACAACTTTGCAGACCCAACTCTTCTCACACATAAGTTTTTTCTATAGCTCACTTTTATAAAATATTGCTTCTTATTGTAACAACAGGTTACATAATAAGCATAAAAAAATAACCGCCCAACCCTACCAAAGTTTTGCGGTTATTCGTCATTCTGCAGGCTATCCGTTTATTTAGGTTTGCCTTATTTCAAATTATTATTTTTCTTCTTCCATGTTGTCCAGAGCATACTTGCAACATTGAAGAACTAACAGATTAAAAGAAATATTGTTCTCTGATGCAGTTTCATTCAATTTTTCAAATAACTGTTCAGTAAACCTTACTGTCCTAGGAATGTTTGCACTCTTTAATTCATTATCAACTTTAAACATTTTCATCACCTGTAATATAGTATAATCTTTTTAGGTTATATTTATATAACCGTTTATGGTTGCATTTATATTTCATATGTGTTATACTATGCTATAGGTGATGTAATTATGAACTGTGAAAACGATTTATGCATTTATCAAGAGAACGGTGTTTGTATTCTTGATGAAATTGAGCTTGATTTTCAAGGTCAATGCACGGCTTGTATAAGAATTGATATTGAAGATAGCGATTTAAAAAAGCTGAAAAGAAAAAAGCTGATTAAATTTTCAGATGACTAAAAAGAAGACTGTAAAAACTCGCGTTTACAGTCTTCTTCCTTTTCATTAAGTATTCTTTTTGTAGTAATTTTCTGACTCTTTTTCTTCCTGCTCTGCCAACATTTCTTCCCAGCGCTTTGCATAGCCTTCATAGACCTCTGCAGGAATATCGGGATTACCCTTTGAATAGCTGGGAATAAGCATATCACCTGCTACCTTGGGATCTGTACATTCAGTATCGTTTCTGTACTTTTCGCGTTCTTCGGGATTTCTGAAATTGGGAATTTCAACGGGGATTCCGCCCTGCATAGCTGAACGGTAACCGAACATTCCGGGGAAGAACATATCCATAGCTTCATAGACATCAATATAGTCCATTCCCTTACGGCCTCTGATTGTTTCAATGAAATGATACATCATGTAGTAATCTGCGCCGCCGTGACCTGAGTCCTTTGCAAAGTCGCTGATATTATCGTGAGTTGATACTCTTACGGATTCTGACTTGTTATCGCCTTCTTCTTTATCACAGTTTACATAAAGGACTTTTACATAATCCTTGTCAGCATCTTCACGGGCACTTTCCATGCGTCCCTTTGAGCCGTAGATTGAATACCATGTTGAATTTTTTGAGGGTCCTACACCGTGAAGACTCTTTGCGATTGAACCGTCTTCAAATGTGATAACTTCCATAGCAAAGGCACCTGCTTTTGCACCCATTCTTGCCATTCTGTCATTGAAGGGTAATTCAAAGCCTGATACCTTTACAGGTCTCTTCTGACTGATGTGAACAAGCGGACCTGCTGAATGTGTGCAATAATAGAAAGCACTCATGTTGTTGCGCCAATGGTCAGGATCACCTCTTGTGATTTCTGTCCAGATAGGTTCGCAATTGTGCATATATTCGCCTTCACCGTATTCAAACTTGCCGAGTACACCCTGTTCTACAAGTTCTCTCATTTTTCTTGCAGCTGGCATATAGCAGTTGTTTTCAGCATAGAGGTAATACTTTCCTGATCTTTCAACTGCTTCAACAAGTTCAACAGCTTCTTTCATTGTCTGAACAGGTAAAACCTCGCTTATAACGTGAAGTCCCTTATCAAGACATCTTATAGCCATGGGTGCGTGTTCTGTTGCATAGTTTGCAAGAACAACAACATCCATATCGTGATTTATAAATTCATCAAAGTTATCGTAGAAAGTTACTGTTTCATACTCCTTCTTTGCCTTTTCAAGCAAGGGAAGATAATTGTCACAGATAGCAACAAGCTCTGCATTGTTTGAGCTGTTGCAGTAATTCATCATTGTTCTGCCGCGACCTACACCGACAACACCGATTTTTACTTTCTTGGGTCTGCCGACCTTCATTTTGAAGGTTGCATCATCGTTGAGCATATCAACGCTGTCAATTTTGAAGGTTTCAAGCAATAATTCCCAACGGAATTTCATATCGTCATCATAATCAACAGGTAAAAATCCTGCATTGAGATATGATTTAACTGCGCCTAAACGCCAATCGTCTGTTGTGAGTCTGATATATTTTACACCCTGTGCATTAAGCTTTTCAAGTGCGGCGGTGCAAAGGAATTTACCGAGACCTTTTCCGCGGTACTCTGTTCTGATACCTACCATATGTACAAGACCGATGTTTTCTTCGGGATTATAAACTGCGGTTGTTGTACCGACATGTTCGCCCTCGTGGTCAATGAAGAAAACGTCTGTTTCAAGGTTGATGTGGGGGAATCCTGTAATACAAACATCAAACAAGTTAACATTATTTTCATCGGAAAGTAATCTGCCGTTCTGACAGCATTTCAGCCAACCCTCTTTGTCGCTTTCGTCTTTATATGTAGTGATAGTATAGCCTTCGGGTAAATCATATTTCTGGATTTCTGTACCCTTGAGCCAATACATTTTTAACTGTCTCATAATATATCTCCTTTTTATGAAAAGCCGACAGTTACGTCGGCTTAATTTATTATCTGAATTTGAATGTTGTTACATATCTGCCTGTCAAAGCGGCATCGATATTTGCTCCTAAAAATTTGACTACTGTGTCATTTGTTTTTAATTTCATATCATGTTTTACGAAATCAAGATAGCCGTCTTTATCAATTGTTGCAGTAATTACACATTCAGTATAGTAAACAGTACCTTTTGAAAAACTGATACCCTTAAGATCTTCTGTATAGAGATTAGGATTAAAATAGTCCATACCTGATACAGTTATCTTCGGCACACCTGTGATACTGCACTTGTCATCTTTGAGTACGATTTTAACATCGTATGTGCTATTGGTTTTCTTTGTTACTACTGCACTCTTAACATTTGCGGGGTCAAGTGTACACATATAGCTTTCTCCGTAAATCGGGATGAATGTTGACTTATCTGTAACGAACTTTCCGTTTTTCTTTTCTGTGTTCTTAGTAGGTAATCCGTTCTTGAAAACTTCTGTTTCAACATCACCCTTTGCTTGATTCATAAAGTAATCCGCTACTTCCGCTGCAATTTTTGTTAATATTGTGCCACCCAATCTGACGATATTGATATCAACATCACAAGTCTTATCAACTGTCATGTTATTCTGTGCTTTTGATTTGTTAGCCGCATTTTTATATGCGATAACAATATCCTTTGTGCTTGAGGGAACAACAAAAGTTTTATTGGGTTTTGTGGGTGTTGTTGTGCTCTGGTTTGTTGTGCCGTTGTTGTTTGTTGTTTTGTTGTTATTATCAGTTGTTTTGTCAGATGTTGTTTTTTCTGATGTCTTATCTTCTTTATCTGTTGTTTTGTCTTCTTTATTTGTTGTGCCGTTTTCGTCTGTTGTGTCATCAACAGTTACGATTTCGGTTTCGCCCTCTTCGTTGGTTATAACTTCAGTTGCAACTGCATCAGTTGTTTTGTTTTCTTTTGTAGCACTTGTGCCTTCGTTACCTTCATTACCTGAACAAGCGGCAAGTGAAAATACCGTTGCTAAAGCTAAAAGTGTTGCCATTATTTTTTTGAACATTAAAATAACTCCCTTTCAAAAATATCATAAGGCTACTATATCACAATAAGTTGAAAATTGCAATATTAACAATAAAAATACAGCACACTTTTTTCAAGTGTGCTGTGACAAATTATTTTATATTAGAAAAACTAAATGTTGTTGTATAATCACCGTGGAGTTTTCCGTCAATCGGAATACCTATAACCGATACTACCGCATCAGTTGAGCTTACGGACATTTCATGCTTTACATTTTCAACAAAACCGTCTGCATTGATTGTAGCTGTGATAACGCAGTTCTTGTAATTTACCGTACCGCTTTTGAATTTAAAAACACCGAGATCAAAAACTTCCTGATCAAAATAATCCATGCCTGTTACTGTAATCGGAGGCGGTGTGTGAAGGTCTGTACTTTCGGATTTAAGCCTGATAACAACCTCATATGTACTGTCTGAGGTTCTTGTAGCTGTTGCACTTGTAACACCGTTTGTAGTAAGACAGCTCATGTAATCTTTATACATGATCGGAATAAAAATATCTTTCTCGGCAGCCACTCTGCCTGTTTTCTTATCTTTGGTCTTAGTATCCCTTGTCGGCTTTCCGTTCACATAAACTTCACGTACAGGCTGACCGTTATACTTTTCCATAAAACTTTTTACCAAATCATTTGCAGTCTTTTTCCACTGTTCACTAATAAACTCATCTATTTCAATTTCTACATCGCAGGTCTTATCAACTGTCATATTATTCTGTGCCTTTGTTATGTTTGCGGCTTTATTGTACTCGTTGAGGATTTCCGCTACAGTTGAAGGAATTTTTTCAATAACCTTCTTCTTTGTTGTAGTCGGTTTTGTTGTAGTCGGTCTTGTTGTTTTCGGCTTTCTTGTTGTTGAGGAATTTTTTTCTGTATTGCTTTCGTCTTCTTCTGTTTCAATAATAAATCCGCCATCGTCATCTGTTACTATAACAGGCTTCTTTGTTGATGATTTGTCCTCATTTTGCTGTGTAGCTGTCGCCGCCACCTGATCATATATATTTTCACACGCCATAAGCGAAAACAAAGTTGTCACCGCTAAAAGTGCTGAAATAATTTTAATTGCATACTTCATTTTTTATGTACTCCTTAGTTTTTACCACTTGAATTTAATTTCTGCCGTATATGTTCCGTGCAACTTTGCGGTTGCAGTAAGTCCGAACAATGTACCTGTTCCGCTGCCTTTGATTGTCATATATGTATTGAAATAGTCAAGTGTGTTGTTTTTGTTAATCTTTGCTACAAACTTCGTTCCGGAATTTGTGCTGTCAATATAATTCATTTCTGCTTGTTTGATATTATCGTTAAAGATACCAAGGTCAAGTGCTTCCAATCTGAGATAGTTCACACACTGTGCATGATGCTTGGGAGGAACCTTGAGTGTTCCTTTTTCAGGCTTCAGGACTATTGTTACAATATATCCGTCTCCGTCTTTTTTGCAACTTGCACTCTTTACTCCGTCGGGAGTAAGTGTACTCATTTTTGAATTTTCCATTATCGGAATCCACGCGTTCTTTGATACATCGGATATTGTCGGCTTACCCTTATCAAACTTCTCATCTACTATAACAGGTTTTCCTTTGCCTGTCAGTCTGTTGATAACTGAGTTTCCTAAAGAAATTATTTTTCCTTCATATTTGTTGAAAAAATCTGAATCACTTGACAAGCTGTCAATGATAACTGTAGTCTGCTCTTTTTTGTTTGCAGTAAAATCTCTTGACTTTGTTCTGTTTGCCGCTTCGTTATAAAAGCTTACTATCTCTGCAACAGTGCCGTTAACCGGTGCTGACTCTGTTTTCTTTGTTGTTGTAGGTTTTGTTGTGCCGTTGTTATTCGTTGTTTTATTGTTAGTTGTTGTCTTATCGTTCTTAGTTGCTTTGTCAGATGTTGTTTTATCGGAATTTTTATCTGTAGTTTTGTCTTCCTTATCTGTTGTAGTGTTTTCTTCTGTTTTATTTTCAACTGTTACGATTTCGGTTTTGCCTTCTTCGTTAGTTACAATTTCTGTTGCAACTGTATCAGTCGTTTTTTCTGTTGTTGTTTCATCATTTTTATCCCCTGTACAAGCTACAAGAGAAAAAAGCATAATCAATGATGATAACACTGCTATTATTCTTAAAAATTTTCCCTTCACTTCATCATCTCCCATATCACATCTTTATTCTGTACGCTTCCTCCATACAGATATCTATTGCAAATTTCTGTTCCTTCAATAAAAGATTAAAACTGCCGTTTGCCTTAACTCGCCACAAATATGACAAGTCGGAAATTTTTTTGTCCTCAAGTCTGAAATTGAGTCTGCAATCTGTGTATAACATTTTAAGTTCATCCACCTTGATGTTGTTCTGAGAAACTATCTCTTCAATCTCTGTTATCGGGTAAAATTTTATTGCACCCTCATCAACAGGATTTTCAACATCGTACAAAACCAACGATACCTCATTATCCGAGCACGAATAACTCTTTATCATATCCTTATTCAGAACAGGTTTTGGCAGAATTGTTTCAATTTCTGACTTATTTTTTGTTGTATGCTGAGTGTCATTGTTTTTGATCGTTTTTTCAAGCACCGATTTTGCCGCCGACTCAAACATTTCCGAGTCAAGCTCAAGATTTTCATACCCTGCGTGAGTATAAAGCACCGTCACCTCATCAGCTTCTGAAATTGATGAGTTATATATACTTATAATCTCATCAACCGATAAATCAGTACCTGCCGCCTGTTCGACAGTCATTTCTGTTGCCCTCTCTTTTTTTGTCGTTTGCTGTTCTTCAACAGCTTTTCTGCATGATGAAAAAGACAAAACTGAAATCGCAATTAAAACCAAAAACAAAACTTTCTTCAAAATACCACCCAATCATTTTACAGTATATAAAACTGCTTTGTCAATAGTAGTATTTACCCAAATTCTCTACTTAATACCCTGTTGTTTTGTCTGCCTTGGAGTACGCCCGAAAAATTTGGTAAATAACGAAGAAAAATGTGACAAATCTGCAAAGCCGCAGGAGTTTGCAGTTTCGGTAACACTGTACATTCCCGAAGACAGCATCTCATCAGCTTTATTGAGTCTGTAGTTTCTCAGCACCTCTTGCGGTGACTGACCTACCTGCTCCATAAATAACCGATACAGATATGATCGGTTCAAAGACAGAGTTTTTGCCATTCTTTCTATGGTTATATCATATGAATAATTCTTCTCAATATATTCATACGCTAAGTCTATGTATCTGTTCGGAAGGCGCTTTTTCTGTCTCAGCGGCACATGCGACAACAAAAGATACAGATATCCCGTTCTTGCTTCTCTGTTAAGATTTGTACTATCATTTTCAGCAACAAGTTTTTTTAACAAATCTACAAAAACATCAACATCTTCAACCGAAAATACAGGATTGTCACTCCCGAGATTTCTGTCTTTCAGAAGTTGCTTTACCTGACTGCCTACAAAACCTACCCAATAGTATTCCCACGGGTCGTTTTTATCTGCCTGATAAAATGTTGTTTCACCCGGACAAATCAAAAATCCCTCTCCCGCTTTGACCGCGTGTTCGCCTGATGCGGAATATAACTTCCCTTTTCCTGATACAACAAAATGCACAAGATAATGTGTTCTTATTGCAGGGCCGTAAAAATGCTGCGGTTCGCATTGTTGATAGCCTGCCTGAACAAGACTCAGTGCGCTGTTATATAAACTCATTTCACCACCTCGGGAACTATTATACCACATTAAAAAGCAACATACAACAAAATTTTCACAACATTTTTCATAGAAAATTTTTCTTGTATGTTGTATCATCAAATTAAACATTGAAAGGAGTGTTTATTATGAAAATTACATTCATGGGTGCAGGAAGCACCGTTTTTGCAAAAAACCTTTTAGGCGATGTTATGACAAATGAAGTTTTGAGAGAATGTGAAATCGCTCTCTATGATATTGATGCTCAGAGACTTGAGGACTCAAACATCGTTTTAACAAGTATAAATGAACATACAAACGAAAACAGAGCAGTTATCAAAACCTACCTCGGTGTTGAAAACCGCAAGGAAGCTTTAAGGGGCGCAGATTTTGTTATAAACGCAATTCAGGTCGGCGGATATGACCCCTGTACAATCATTGACTTTGAAGTTCCGAAGAAATACGGCCTTCGTCAGACAATCGCAGATACTCTCGGTATCGGCGGTATCATGCGTGCATTGAGAACTATTCCCGTATTGGAAGACTTCGCAAGAGATATTGAAGAGGTTTGTCCTGATGCATGGTTCTTGAATTACACAAATCCCATGGCTATGCTTACAGGCTATATGCTTCGCTACACAGGTGTCAAAACTGTCGGTCTTTGTCACAGCGTTCAGGCTTGTTCACAGACTATCCTCAAAGATCTCGGTATGGAAGATAAGTTAGAAGGCAGAGTTGATAAAATCGCAGGTATCAACCATATGGCATGGCTTCTTGAAATCCGTGACAAAGACGGTAACGACCTCTACCCCGAAATCAGACGCAGAGCTGCTGAAAAGAATGCTAACGAAAAACATCACGATATGGTTCGTTATGAATACATCAAGCGTTTCGGATATTACTGCACAGAATCAAGTGAACACAACGCAGAATATAATCCGCTTTTCATCAAATCAAAATATCCCGAACTCATTGAAAGATACAATATTCCGCTTGACGAATACATCAGGCGTTGTATTGATCAGATCAAGCGTTGGGACGAACAGAAGAAGCTTATTGAAGCAGAGGGTAAAATTCCTGTTAAACCCACTCACGAATATGCTTCAGGTATCATGGAAGCTATGATTACAAACAAACCCTTTACACTCGGCGGTAACATTCTCAACAATGGCGGAGTTATTGAAAATCTTCCCAGAGAAGCTTGTGTTGAGGTTCCCTGCGTAGTTAACGGCAACGGAATTACTCCTTGCTACATGGGTAAGCTTCCCGTAGCTTTGGCGGCTATGAACATGACAAATATCAATCCTCAGCTTATTACAATTGAAGCCGCAAGAACAAGAAAACGCGATATGATTTATCAGGCTGCTATGCTTGAACCTCATACGGCGGCTGAGCTTTCAATTGACGATATAGTAAGTATGGTTGATGACCTTATTGAAGCACACGGCGATTGGCTTCCCAAATTCAATTAAATAAAATCAAATAACCATCGGTCATCTCTACAAAAAAACAGCTGTAAAAAACTTTCGTTTTTTACAGCTGTTTTTTTATCTTAAGAGATTTATAATATATGTAAGAATTTCTGTTATAATATCAATTAATCTGAACTTTATCTGCGGTGCTTTTTCTGCTTCAGAGTTTGTTGTTATGTCCGTTTCGTACTGCTCAATTTCTATGAGCATCAGACCTGCTTTCATAAGCAACTCAACATCTAAATCATTGATAACTCCGTCAAGGTTGCAATCTGCCGCTTTGTATCCTGCTTCACCTATATCATTTGCAGATAAAAGACCCTTTACAATAAGGTCAGTTAAAAATGCATCCTGTCCGTCACACTGACCGTTACCGTCAACATCCCCTCTGACTCGCACTGTATTCTCATGATTATTGCATAATCTGAATTCGTGTCCGTTATTATTTGCAAAAGTTTCCGCATCACAACCTTTTTCAGCCGCACATATATACGCAGTTGTATTCAGAAACGCATTATTACTGATATTTTTCGTTTTTAAGGAAATATGTATATATTCAAGTGCAGAGCAACCGTAAAAAATGCCGTCTCCGAAGCTTGTGTTTCCTTTGATTTCAGCTTTCTTAAGTGCTGTACAATAGCTGAACGCATACATTCCTATCGTCTGCAGTTTTTCGGGAAGCACGATACTTTCAAGCGCATCACAGAATGTAAATACCCTATACCCCATATCAGTCAGCTTTTCGGGAAGATTGATATTTTTTATTTTACAGCCATAAAAAGCTTCGTTACCGATGCTCGTTATGCTGTCGGGTATGTTAAATTCATAAACTGCCGTACAGTATTTGAATGCACTTGAGCCGATAACTGTTACGGTATCGGGAATTGTAATTTTTGAAATGCTTTTAAAGTACCCGAAGGCATATGAACCGATACTCGTTACTCCGGAATTGATAATAACTGTTCTGATATCCGATTTGTATTGATCCCACGGTTTTGTTGAACTGACACTCCAGTCCTTCATTTTACCTGTGCCGCCGATTTCAAGAATACCTGTATCGGTATCAAAAGTCCACGTCAGATTTTCTCCGCAGCTTCCGTTGTTTGTAGCGGCATAAGCTTGTGTTGCATAAAGACTAAACACCGCCGCGACACACAAAATCAACGAGCAAATTTTTTTGAAATTCTTTTTCATGTCTGCACCTCCTTACAGTTTTATTTTATCAATTTTTCATCTGAATGTAAAGCATTTCTGCTTTTTGAAATATCGGCTTTATTTTTTTGTCTTTTTGTAGTATAATATTTTAAATATGTTTAGGAGTTGAATCTATGGAAGATAAAAAACAACCGAAGGGGCTGAATATCAGCGCAAAGTCTTTTATAACTTCAATCGCTGTGCTTTTAGTCCTCATGGTGCTGACATATGCTCTTACTTTTGTAATTCCGTCAGGCGAATTTCAGAGAAATTTTATTGACGGACGCGAAACTATCGTTCCCGGTACTTTTACAGAGGTTGAGGGTGGTATTTCGTTCTGGAAATGGTTAGCATCTCCCATTCTTTTATTAGGTGCATCAGGCTCAGGAACAATTATTGCGGTTATCGTATTTTTGCTCGTAATAGGCGGTATTTTCAATGCTCTTGATAAATGCGGACTCATTCAATATATGCTTAACAAAATCGTTCATAAGTTCCGCACGGCAAGATACAGACTCGTTGCTTTCGTTTCTCTTTTCTTCATGTGCCTCGGTACTTTTATCGGCTCATTTGAAGAATGTGTTCCGTTAGTGCCATTGGTGGTTGCCTTGTCCGTTTCTTTCGGGTGGGATGCAATTACAGGCGTTGCTATGAGCTTACTTGCAACAGGTTGCGGTTTTGCCGCAGGTATAAGCAACCCCTTCACTGTCGGTGTCGCTCAGGAAATCGCAGGACTTGAAATGTTATCAGGAATATGGCTGAGAGCTATTGCTTTCGTTCTTATTTACGGTTTGCTTCTTGCTTTTTTATTCTTCCGTATCAAACGCCTTGAAAAGAAAAGCGATTTCGTTATACAGAATCAGGATTCCGTCTTTGTTAAAAACAAAAAAATGGATGTTGCAATCATATGGTTTGTATCGGTAATTGCCATAGGTATTCTGCTTGTGCTTTCTTCAAGCTTCATTCCCTTTATGCGCGATATCACAATGCCTGTTATTGCCGTAACATTTTTGATTGCAGGTACTGTTGCAACTTTAGTTTCAGGACTTAAAACAAAAGCTTTATTAACACATTTCGGAAACGGTGCTTTGAGTATTGCTCCCGCGGTGTTGATGATACTTATGGCAAGTTCAATCAAGTATATTCTTTCAGAAGCAAAGGTGCTTGATACACTTCTTTACAAAGCTATGGATATGACATCAACTCTTCCGACATGGTCCGTCATTCTCTTTATATATCTCATAGCTCTTATAATGAATTTCTTTATTTCATCAGGCTCGGCAAAAGCATTTTTACTCATGCCGTTAGTAGTTCCGATTGCAGATATCTGCGGTATTTCCCGTCAGCTTTGTGTTATGGCTTATGCTTTCGGTGACGGTTTTTCAAATGTATTTTACATCACTAATCCCGTTCTTCTCATAAGCTTGGGACTGGCAGGAATAAGCTACGGCAAATGGGTTAAGTGGTCGTGGAAATTCCAGGTATGCAATTTGCTTTTAACATCTGCAATCCTTCTTTTCGGTTTTGCAGTGAATTATAATTAAGGCGGTGTAATTATGAAAAAGTATGATTTAATTGTTGTTGGCGGCGGACTTACAGGTGTAGCGGCGGCGGTTGCGGCGGCAAGACAGGGTATTTCCGTTTTGCTCGTAGAACGCAACGGTTGTCTCGGCGGTGCTATGTCAAATTCATTTGTTTATCCGTTTATGAAACACAGCTTGAAGGATAAAGACAAAAATATTACACGCGTTCTCAGTGCAGGAATTTTCGGTGAAATGGTTGAACGTCACAAAGAAATGGGCGGTACTGACATTGGTTGGCAACCCGAAATTTTCAAAATTATGCTTGATGAAATGATTACAGAAGCAAATGTTGATGTATTTTTCCACACGCAACTTGCCGATGTTCAGGTTGAGAACAGAGAACTCAAATCCGTACTTTTAGCAGGTAAAGAAGGTCTGTTTGAGGTCGAAGCAGATTTCTTTATTGATGCTTCGGGCGACGGTGACTTGATGGCTTATGCAGGCTGTGATTATCAGTTAGGCAGAGAAGAAGACAATCTCTGTCAGCCAATGACTACCTGCTTCCGTATGAGTAATATTGATAATGATGCTTTTTATAAAGACCTCCCCCGTCTTCTTGAACTTTACAAACAGAAACAAGCGTCTGGTGAAATCACAAATCCGAGAGAGAATATTCTCCGTTTCACAGGTATCGGCAAGGATATATGCCATTTTAATACAACAAGAGTTATCAAACACAATCCGACAGATACTGCTGAACTCAGCAAGGCAGAAATTATTGCTCGTAAACAGGTTTTGGAAATGTATAATTTCCTCAGAGAAAACAGCGAAAGCTGTAAAAATGCTACACTCATTTCTGTAGCAACCGAAATCGGTGTACGAGAAAGCCGTAAGCTCAAGGGAGTTCATGTTCTCACAGCAGACGAGCTCAAAAATTCCGTTGATTTTGAAGACTCAATCGCACTCGGAAATTACGATATTGATATCCACAATCCGTCAGGTACAGGTACATATATTTACAAATTTGAACCTGAGCAGTATTACAGAATTCCCTATCGCTCACTACTCCCCAAAGAAACAGATAATCTCCTTGTGGCAGGTCGTTGCCTCTCAGCAACTCACGAAGCACATTCAGCGGTACGCATAATGCCTATATGTGCGTGTCTTGGTGAAGCGGCAGGTATCGCCGCCGCAGAGGCGATAAAAACAAACACAAATGCACATACAGTAAACATCTCCGCAGTACAAGACAAAATCACCGCCAACGGCGGAGAAATACACTAAGGAGATGTTAAAAACGTACAGACCGCATAAAACAAATTGTTTTATGCTATAAACAAACTTCACCACTCGACGTACCTTTGTACGCCTTCGGGCTCAGTTTGTTTATTCTGTGCATTTTTTCCTATCTCCTAAAAAAGACAGCATCTTATGACTTTTTTAATGCAGAATGTCTGGTGGACTTCGTCCACACCTGTTTCAGATACTTGAGAAGGCAGTTGCTTCACCGCAACTGCCTTCTTTTAATTTTCATTCTAATCCTAAGAAAAAATCGTCATAGCTACAATTATAAATCTTTTTCAATGCAACTATAACACTTGCTCTTATATTTAATTCTCCGCCTTCGTATTTTGCGTATGTTGTTCTTCCTATATCACAACCACGACGTTGAAGCTCTGCACATAATTTTTCCTGTGATAAACCAGATGCATCTCTTAATCTTCTAAGATTGTCTCCCATATTTAAATCACGTCTTATCTTCTGCTCCACAAAATACACCTCCAATTGACCAATATTGGTTGCAACCGAGTGTATTATATGTTATAATCACTTAAAATATTGTCCGTTATATTGGTCAACTTTGGAGGTATATATGCTTTCTTGTACTTTTATTGGTCATAAAGATACACCTGACGAAATTCAACCTATTTTGGAGAAAACGCTCGTAGATTTGATTCAAAATAAAAATGTCAACACTTTTTACGTTGGCACACATGGGCGATTTGATAAAATGGTAAGAAACACTCTGAAAAGTTTAAAACAAAAATACGAAAATATTGACTACTCCGTTGTTCTTGCATACTTACCGTACAAAAAGAGTGAATATACTGATGAAGATTTTTCAGATACCATTTATCCTGAAGGTCTTGAAGCGGTACCGCCGCGATTTGCAATTTCAAAAAGAAATAAATGGATGATAGACAATTCTGATTATATAGTTTCGTATGTAAAACACCATTTCGGCAATTCAGCACAGTTCGAAGAGTATGCAGAAAAGAAAAATAAAAATGTAATAAAGCTATATTCTCTTTCTTTATAAGGAAATGTATTTAACATTTCAATCACCATCCCTATCTTGGAGGAATGGTGTTCTTGATATGGCAAAATACTCACAATGCAAGTATAATCCCATATAAAAATAGAAAAAAGCGAGCAGACAGTTTTACGATTGTCTGCTCGTTTTATTGGGTGTGGGATTTGCCCACCCGACATTCTGCACTTTGCATTCTGAATTCTGCATTCTTTTTTCACATGCGAATGTATATGAAAAAACCGCACCGATTGCTCGGTGCGGTCATGAGTTTAATTAAATTGGTAATTATTCGTTGATAGCTGTAACAACGCCTGAACCAACTGTACGTCCACCTTCACGAATAGCGAAACGAAGTCCTTCTTCGATAGCGATGGGAGTGATGAGTTCAACGTCCATTTCAACGTTATCACCAGGCATGCACATCTCTACGCCTGCGGGAAGAGAGATAACACCTGTAACGTCTGTTGTTCTGAAATAGAACTGAGGACGATAGTTGTTGAAGAAAGGTGTATGACGGCCGCCTTCATCCTTACTCAATACGTAAACCTGTCCA
>JAFRZS010000296.1 GCA_017442445.1 Clostridia bacterium | reverse complement strand
CACTTGTCTCCCCCGCTGTAAACCGGCACTTTGTTATTTTTTGGGCAATTTCTTCCTTTTCTGCGGATGGAACAAAAGGCTTTCCCATTTTTTAGTGATTTTTCAGGCGGAGGGTTCCCCTTTCCTGATTTTTATGCTAAAATCACCCTGATACTTTCGTTGAGCACTATTGCCTTTTTCGATCATTTCCGTCAAATCCTTTTTCAGGTGAATCGTATCCGATGTCACATATAGCTTCTCTTACAATAGCTTCAACATCTACATCGCAATCTGCTGTAATCTCACCCATTACAACAACCTGATTTGTTGTGCATGTGGTTTCACAAGCAACTCTTGCCATGTTATCCTTTTTATAAATTGCATCTAAAACAGAATCGGAAATACGGTCGCAGATTTTATCGGGATGACCTTCTGTAACTGATTCTGATGTAAATAATCTTCTGGACATCTTTTATCATTCCTTTCAACCTATTGATTTTAACTCTATTGCAGAATTTTGTCAAGTTTTGAAAGGCATTTACACTTCTTTGCCTTTGAGAATTGGTGATATTTTCTTATAAATCAAGAAGGTTATCAAAACACTTACCATACCTTTTACAAATGTAAAGGGTAAATTGAATATGAGAAGACACTCAATAAGGCTGTCTGTTGACGGCAAAATCACCTGATAAGCTCTTACTATATTATCCATGCCGCCCATAAGGTTTGCATAAATCGGATATACTACAAAATAGTTGGTCAGAACTCCTAAACCTGCCATTGTCAACGCGCCTGTAAGAGAACCCCAAAATGCACCGGCTCTTGTTTTGAACTTTCTGTATATAAGACCTGCAGGCACTACAAATGCACAGCTCAAAATGAAGTTTGAAAGCTCACCGACTCCGCCTGTGCTTGTTGAAAGAAGGCTTACCATATTTTTGATAAGACAAACCACAATCGCCCACTGCGGTCCGAGTGAAAATGATGTAAGTAATGCAGGAAGCTCTGAGAAATCAAACTTTATAAATCCGGGCATTATCGCAGGAATAGGAAAGCTCGGAAATTCAATCAGCACTGCCGCAATAGCCGCCATAATAGCCGTAACTGCAACTTTTCTCAGATTCATTTTCTTTTTCATTTTTATCAACCTTTCTGAAAAAAATCAACCCCCATGTCAACACATGGGGGCAATAAACCAATATCTGTCCTCTCTCATCCGGACTGTAGCCATTGGCTTCACCGTCGGCTTTGGAATTTCACCAAATCAACCGCATTCTGCGGCTCGCAGGCTTAGTTTAAAAAACTTCACTGCCGGTCAGGAATCTCACCTGCCCCCGAAGACAAATACATTTTATCACTCATTTTATCTGAGGTCAAGTCATATTTTCAATTCCTGAGTAAATTTTCTTCTCATACTCTCAAGTGCCTTCTTTTCAAGCCTTGAAACATAAGACCTTGAGATATCAAGCTTTTTCGCAACCTCTCTTTGCGTCAGAGGTCTTCTGCCGTTCATTCCGTAACGCAGAATTATTATCTGTTTTTCCCTTTCGTCCTTCATTTCCGATATGAATTTTCTCAGATATTCGCTTTTCATTTTCAGATCAATATCATCAGCTATCGTATCTTCGCAGTAAATTATATCCATTAAAGTCAAGGGATTTCCCTCTGAGTCAATGTCAATCGGCTCACTTATCGAAACATCCTGAGCAATCTTTTTCTGTGACCTGAAATGCATTAAAATCTCATTTTCAATACATCTTGCGGCATAGGTTGCAAGTCTTGTTCCCTTTTCGCAATTAAAGGTGTTAATTGCCTTGATAAGTCCTATTGTGCCTATTGAAATCAAATCGTCCTGCTCACTGAAATTTGAAGAATATTTTTTAATCACATGAGCTACAAGCCTCAGATTATGTTCTATCAATTCATCTTTTGCCGAAGTATCTCCGCTTTTCCATTTCTCAAAGCATTCCCTTTCCTTCTCGGCAGAAAGCGGCGGCGGGAATGACCCGCTGTTACTCAGATGCAACGCAAAATATAAAAGATTCTCGCAAATTGTTCTTAATAGTTCTCCAAACATAAAATCCCTCCACAAAATTTTTATGCGGGAGGATTTTAAAAAATTCACGTAAAAGGTGCAAACAATCAACACGAAAATATGTAAAAAGGTGCAAACTAACAATAAAATAACTTGTAAATTGGTGCAAACTATGTTATAATGCAGTCATTGAAATACTCGGAGGTTCAATTATGGAACGACTCGCTTTGCAAAAATTGATAGATTGGAATAACAATAAACGCAAAAAACCTTTGATAGTCTGGGGTGCGCGACAAGTCGGCAAAACCTATCTTATAAAGGATATTTTTGCCAAAACCTATTATAAAAACAACTACATTTATGTTGATTGCAAAATTGAAGACGAAATCCGCGAATTTTGTTATGCAACCGCTAATGCAGAAAAGATTATTGAATATATATCACTTTTGAAGGGTAAGCAAATCAACGAAAATACTCTTTTGATTTTTGACGAAGTACAGGAATGCCCTAACATAATATCTTCGCTCAAATATTTTTGCCAGGATTTCAGGGAAATTCCTGTAATCGCAACAGGTTCAATGGTACGAATAAAGCTCCAAAGAGAAACAAGAAAAAGAGTTTCAGGCTCAAACGATAAATTTCTCTTCCCTGTCGGAAAAATAAATCAAATGACTGTTTATCCCATGACCTTTGACGAGTTTTTGATGAACAGGAACAGGATACTTTATGATACCGTAAAAAATGCATATATCAACAAACAACCTCTTGACAGCAAAATTCACGAGTTGGCAATAGAGCAAGTGTATAAGTATATGCTTGTAGGCGGTATGCCTGAAGCTGTTGAAACTTATATTGACGGCGAAAATCTTTTTGAAGCAAGAGAAATACTCAAGGTATTGTATGACAATTATCTGTCTGATATGGATTTATATCAGGCTAGTCCTGAGGCAGTATTGCGTTCCCGCACCCTGTTCCAGAACATTTACAATGAATTAAACAAGGAATCTAAAAACTTTTCGCCGGGACTCATTGAAGAAAAGAGTAAAACAAGGGATTTTGCAACCTCTATCCAATGGCTTACATTAGCACACGTTGTCAATCAATCATTCCAACTAAAAGAACATATCACCACACCTATGATGCCTGATAACGAAAGTAACTTCCGTCTGTTTTTGTGCGACATCGGAATGTTCTCATATCAAAGCGGAATCAATGCAGCTTCTTTTATATCAAACGAAAGAGAAAGTACTCTTTCAGGTATTTTCTTTGAAAATTTTGTTGCAAATGAATTAACAGCAAAAGGACACAAACTATTTTATTGGAGAGGAAAAAGAACTTCTGAGCTTGAGTTTATCATTGAATCAAATAACAAACTATATCCGATTGATGTAAAAAAAGGCAAAGGTACACTCAACTCACTTGAAAAATTCTCAAATCATAATAAATTTGAATTTGCCGTTAAGGTATCAAAAAACAATTACGGTTATAACAAAGAACAAAAACTTCTCACAATTCCGTTTTACTTTATTCCGTTTTTGTCAAAAGATCTTGCAGACGGAACGTTATCCCTTTAAATCACTTATATAAAACAGCTGAGGCACGGTCAACCGATAAAAGTTGACTGTGCCTTAAAAGTTATTTATAAAGGTATTCTTTGAGCATTTGACCTTGCCTTTCATTGTCTGCAACGATTACGGACTGACCGCTTATGGTATCATAACTCCATGTGTTTTCAAACGGCACCTGAGTCTGTTGAGTTACATTACCGAGAGCACCAAGTGAACTGACCGCTGTTACCAACAATTGAGTTGACGGAATGTTTGTTGTTATTTTCGGAAGTATGGTATCAAACTCTGTCAGGAGTTTTACGGCATCGGGACCCTTCATTTTGTTTATGATTGCAGAAATTACTTTTCTTTGTCTTGATGTCCTCATAAAGTCAGAGTCAAGCTTTCTTATTCTGCAATAAAGCAAGGCTTCACGGCCGTTGATATGTACATTTTCTCCTGACTGAACTTCAGTCCATGTGACCTGGTTCCTCATAAATCTTGCTTCTTCCTCGGTTATTTCAACTTCTATTCCGCCGAGTGCATCGATTATTGAAATAAAGACTTCAAAATCGACCATAGCAAAGCCGTCAATTTTTATTCCGAAATTCTTTTCTATTGTATATACAGTAAGTTCGGGACCGCCATATACACAAGCGGCATTGAGCTTTGCACTGCCGTTTTCGGGAATTTCCACCCAATAATCTCGCATGAATGAAACAAGCTTGATTTCATTTGTTTTCTTGTTTATTGATACAAGCATATTTGTATCGGAACGCGAAACTCCGCCGTCAGCCTTGTCAACACCCAACAAAAGAATATTTCTGACATCGCTGTCAGACATCAGCTCAGATGATGAAACATACGGATTTTCGTGTGCTATGGAATCATCATGATTCAGCTTTGATACAAGGCTTATCGCATAGCTTGTTGCAAGTCCGACAAGAATTGCAACCACAAGCAAAAACGATATGAGTGCCACCCATATACCTCTGCCTGTTTTTTTCTTTTTAGGTCTGAATATTTCTTCATCGTCTGATCTTCGCTTAGTATCAAAATCCTCATACTCACGGTTTTCGCGTACGGGAGGCTGATACTGAGGCTCGTCGCCGTGTACAAAGGGAGAGGTCAGTTCTTCTTCATCATCATCGTCATCTTCGTACTCGTCCTCATAATAATCTTCTTCCTCATCGTCATAATCCTCTTCATAAAATTCAAATTCTTTCAGAGGCTTTCTGTCACCGAATCTTAAATCCTGTCTGCGACGGGCTTCTTCCTCAAAGGTCGGAAATGTTTCTATAATATCATCCCTGCCTGAGCTTATATCCTCATAATCTGTAAATCGGGGATTTGCGTGTGGATTTGTTTCAGTTGTGTCGGAATCCTTCGGAATCGTATCTGAGAATAAATCTTCAAAAGCCTTTTTACTGTCATGTTTTTTCTTGTTTTTTGATGATGAATAGATATCGTCCACGCATATCCCTCCTTTTATTTGTATATTTTTTATATTTTAACTCATTCCGACATAAATTACAAGAGGAAATGAGATTAAATCTTCAACTTGACAACTTGTGCAAATTGAATTAAAATGTTATCGTGAGTAGATTGGGCAATTGCGTATATATTACCCATATACGAGGAAAGTCCGAGCCCCACAGAGTAGGATAACGGCTAACGGCCGCCGAGGGTGACCTTAGGGAAAGTGCAACAGAAAAGTACCGCCGATTTTTTATCGGTAAGGGTGAAAAGGCGGGGTAAGAGCCCACCGCGACAAGGGGAACCTTGTTGGCGTGTAAACCCTATCCGGAGCAACACCGACTGAGAGTTTGATTTTATCTTGCGCCTACTCGGCGTTATCTCGACAGGTGGCTTGAGGACTTCGGCAACGGAGATCCCAGATAGATAATTGCCTTAAATGACAGAACTCGGCTTACAGATCTACTCACACTATTAAAAGGATAAGGATTTTATCTATGATTATAAAGAATGCTGTTATTTTCGATTCGGATTT
>JAFRZS010000295.1 GCA_017442445.1 Clostridia bacterium | reverse complement strand
TTCATTTATGTATCTGTTACCTTCTGACGATTCCGAATTTTTATCAAGCTTTACATATATATTGGAGTCTGCTGCAGAAACATCAAGAGTGTAAAGCGTTTCTCTTTTTTCCCAACGCGTATAGAGAACTCTGTCTGATGTTCCCATTTCAATATCTTTTGCGAAATCTATCTTTTCACCTATTTCATCTGCAGTATCTTCTGCTGTTGTGTACCAGCCGATAAATAAATATCCATCTCTCTGAGGATCTGCAGGCGCAAGACCTTTGATTGATGCGACGCATTCAATTGTTTCTCTTCCTGCTTCAGCATCGGTTGAGTCATTCAACATGAAAATAAGATTATATGACTTGTACTGAGCTGCTTCAAATAATCCAACAAGTTGATTTATCATCTTATCAACAGTATCCTGGTCATATCTTAAAGTGTACTGTCCTCTTGTATTATCAATTTCCTGCCAGATATCAAATATTTTCTTTCTGTATTCGTCCTGATATCTCGCTTCATCATTATATACGCTTTCTGCCTGCGAAGCATAACCGTTATCATCGTAAACAGAATAATCAGCAGGATTAAGCATCATACCTTCATATACTGCCTTCATATCAGCTACAGCATTATCAATACTTTCCTGTTCAAGAATACTGAGATTTTTCGGAATATCATAGCTGTAAATCATTGATATTTCAAAAAATGCATACCATGAACCTTCTTCGTACCAAAGAAGTCCCCATGTGTCAGATAAAAATTCATCTGTACTGGTTGCTTCTGTGCCGATGATTGTATTAAGTGCAAGTGCTTCGTTAAGATACCAGTTATACTGTGTGTAATCTGCTTCTAACGGCATAAGCGCATTATATGCATCTATCAATGCAATCGCATATCCTGTGACTTCCGCCTGATTCTTGATACCTCTGCCTTCAACCACTGCCTGAACTGCCGATTCAAAATCTTTGAATGAGCTTTGTGTAAAAATTCCCTTTGTTACATCATATTCTACGCCCTCATAAATAAATCTATGAGTATCATTATATTCATCAACAGGATCATTCAATGTCATTTCATAGTAGTAGGTTCTGTATTCATTTACCAAAGTGTAGTCAGCAGGTGTTTCTATCAAAGCATCTATTGCTGTTCTGAGCTCTGCGGTTGCCGCATCAGCTTCTGCAATTTTTGTATAGTTATAGAGAATACCGTCATCTGCATTATAAACAGCAATTGCTTCTGCTAATTCATTTTTAGCATTTGTCTTGCCGGGTTCCTGATAATAATCCATCAGTTCGCCTGTTGAGAAAAATATTGCCTGTTCATCAATATCTGTCGGGAATCTCTGAATTTCCGCGCTCAGCGCATCCATTGACCAACCTGCATAGAGTTGTACATCGTCTGCAGGGAATGTTGTCGGATTTGTGTATTTTTTGTATCCGTTGCCATCTGCAACAAACCAACCTGTGAATGTATAACCCGGCATCGCTGTCGGTGTTACAAAGTCTGATGCGTTAAGTGTTGCGCCGTATTGTCCGCTGAATGTTGTTGTTTTGTCTGAGCCGGCAACATTGTTGTGGTGAAGTGTGTAAGTTGTACTTCTCGTTGCCCATTCAGCTGTGAATGTTATTGTACCCGTTGCGTCCGGTACCGTGTAATTTGCTCCCGGTGAGAAGAATGTTGTGCCTGACGCATCTGCTTTACTTGCTCTCCAACCGGTAAGTTTATAACCCGCTCTTGAAATCTGATCTTCGTTCGGAAGATCTACCGTACCGTTATACTGAACGGTTGCATTGCTTGATGTAAAGCCCTCTGAACCCAGGATGCCTCCGTTTGTTGAATACAGAACATTGATTGTTTTTTTCTGCCATACCGCATAAAGCGTCTGTGCAGAATTCGGAACGGTATAGCTCGTTGTAAATGTTGCTGTTGTTGAACTTGCATTAGGTGACCAACCGATATGATTATAACCTACTGCAATCATTTTGTAGGGTTCTTTTGTGAGATCCACTGTTGAGCCGATTGCCAGATCCAGATGTGTGGAATCCTTAAATCCGCTTGTGATTGTAATTTTAGAACCATCCTGTGTAGGATTTCTATGGAAATAGACATCCACTGTATCTGCTGCCCATATTGCATAAAGAGTAACTGTTGCACCATCTGTTGTTGACAGATTTTTGAATGCTGCTCCTGCCGGATAATCTGTTCCTGTTCCTGCAGGATTGGTATTCCAGCTTTTAAATTTATACCCGCTTACGACAAATGTATTTACACTTGTGTTATATGTAGTGCCGTATGCACAAGTCTGATTCGGAATACTGCCCGTTGATGTCTTTCCTGCGGGCGGATTTGTATTATACTTAACTGTATATATTGCGGGATTCCAACCTGCATATAAAGTAATTTCAGATACAGCCATTGTTTCCGATACAGTAAGACTGTTACCCGGGAACTGTTCTGTTGTAGCAGTAGGTTCATTTACCCAACCGAAACACTTATAGCCGGATCTTGTAAGCTCTGAATATGATGCAAGGCTTATTACTGCCTGAGTGTAAACAGGATCAGAATTTGATGCAGAACTCGCAGAAACATCTGTGTAAAGATTAAAGACCTGTGGTGTATTAACCGTTCCGCTGCCACCGTTTTTATCGTAAATTATTCTGCCCTTAAGTCCTAAAACTGCATCTGAAAGCTGTTTATATGCATCGTTTATAACAGACTGTTCTACGCCGCCTTTAAGCACTGTCTCCGCATTATTATATGCGTTCAGATAATTATTCCATGCTGCCGAGTCACTTGCGCTGTAATATGATGCATAGTTCAATCTCTTTATCGTGTTAGCTTCACTGTTAAAAAGATTCCAAAGCTGTGTAGAATCAACCCATATATAATCAATTTTAAATTTGAAATTATACCATAATGCTACAAATTCATTAGGAGACCATCCTGCTGCTGAAAAACCGGTTGCTGTATAAGTAACAGCATCAGTCGGTTGGCCATCAGGACTGAGACTTGTAGGTACAGGTGTGAAAATGTGTGAAGACAAGCCTGTAATAAAATCATATTTTAACGGCGATACAATGTATTGACTGTTGTCAGCCTTAAAACTGAATTCGCTATATATCTCATAACCGTAAGCGGCGCCACTTTTGTTTCGTGTAACATCAAATTTTACAGTTGACAGTGATGTTGAACCTGAAGCTGCACCAAGTTTATTGGCACTGTTCTTATCATAGTAAAAGATACCTCTGTCGTTCTCGTTTGTGGACGCAGTATAAGTCCACTGCCATCTTTCGTCATCGCTTCCTGAAGCTTTTAATGTACGCGGAGCAGTCTGTGAAACACTGTGTAAACCGCTGATTATAACATCATATGCAACAACAGGTGTCCAGCCGTTGGCTCCAACAGCAGAACAACTGACATTGAACTCCATTTGTGCAGAATTCGCCTGTTCTTCTACAACAAAATCCTGATTATTGTTTGTTGTTGCAGCCATATCTTCATTTTTCAAGACAGACGAGTCAACTTCCCCGTCAACTGAATTTGTGATTTGCTGACTTGTCAGATCAAAAATTTTACTTACCGAAGATCCGATCGGTAAAGTTGTGATCACCATTGATACCGAAATTATAAGTGATAAGATTTTTGATAACATACATATCATCTCCTTTTTATTTGAAGTTATTTTTTAACAATTCCGAGGTGTATGTTTATGCCATACCACGAATACTATGTTATCATTTTTTTAGGAAAAAGTAAACAAAATTTATAATTATTTTTCTGTTTTGTCATTTTAACCAAACAAAGATTCACTTTTTTTATTTCTTATACAAAATAATCCGTCAATAATAATACCCACAGATATAAAAATAAATCTGTGGGTACTGAATTTGTTATTAAATTTCATTTTTGATGAGGTCTTCGTAAGTTTCTCTCTTAATTATCGTTCTTGCGACACCGTCTTTCACCATGAGAACCTCAGGTTTGCGAAGCTTATTATAATTTGAAGCCATTGAATAGTTATATGCACCTGTTGAAAGTACGGCAACTATATCACCCGCTTCAACCTCCTGAAGCATTGTGTCTTCCTGAATCAGATCACCGCTTTCACAGCATTTACCGGCAACGGTAACTTTCTTTGTTCTTTCCTCTGATGCCTTGTTAGCACAAACAACCTCGTAGTCTGCCTGATAAAGAATATATCTCGGATTATCTGACATACCGCCGTCAATAGCAACATATGTTCTGATACCCGGAATTTCCTTAACACTGCCGACAGTATAAAGTGTTACGGCTGTTGCACCCGCAATTGAGCGACCCGGTTCAATTATGATAAACGGCACTTCAAGTCCGTATTTCTTACATTCTGCTTTTACCACTTTCGATGCCGCTTTCATGTAAGAATCGTACGGGTTCGGTTTATCACTCTCTTTGTATTTGATGCCGAAACCGCCGCCTAAGTCAAGTTCCTTGATCTCATAGCCTGTTTCGGATTTTATGTCTGCAATAAACTTAACCATTACCTCTGCCGCATGTTCAAAAGGCTCAATATCAAAAATCTGTGAACCAATATGACAATGAACACCGCAAAGCTCGATATTATCGACCGTCAGTATATGTTTAACAGCTTCCATAGCTTCGCCTGTTTCAAGAGCAAGTCCGAATTTTGAATCAATCTGACCTGTCTTTACAAAGTCATGTGTATGAGCATCTATGCCGGGCTTTATTCTGAGAATGATATTCGCTTTAACATTCTTCTCTTTTGCAAGTTCTGATATTGTTTCAAGCTCTGTGAGATTATCAACCATAATTCTGCCGACACCTGCATTCAGAGCTTCGCTCAATTCTTCATAGCTTTTGTTATTTCCGTGGAAATATATGCGTTCTGCAGGAAATCCCGCTTTTAAAGCTGTATAAATTTCACCGCCTGATACTACATCAAGTCCCATATTCTCCTGATTGCAGATTCTTACCATTTCAAGACATGAGAATGATTTACTTGCATAAATAACTCTGCCCTTGCCGTCATAATTTTCTTCAATCGACTTAACAAAAGCTCTGCAGTTCTTTCTTATTTCATTTTCATCATATACAATTATCGGGGTGCCACGCTTAGCCAATTCTACGGTGTCACAGCCGCCTATGGTAAGGTGTCCCTTCTCATTGACATTCAAACAATCTGATACAAACATATTTTACCTCACTTTGCCGCGTGTTCTTCAATTACCTTTTTAAGCTCCTCTATACCCTCTCCGTTTTTAGAAGAACAAGGTATAAAAGCGGCATTTTTATATTCCGATAACTCCTCAACGATTTCCGTCATACGATTTGTCCGTTCGGTTTTGTTGAGTTTATCGCTCTTTGTAAGTACTACGATATACGGAATATTGTTGTGCTCCAAAAACTCAATCATTGAATGATCATCATACGTATAAAATTATTGATCAAGATAAAGAGATATTAAAGAATTTTATTGTAGAAGATCAGAAATCTTATATGCTTTTAAAAGTTGGACAAACTGCTTTGATTGAAAAT
>JAFRZS010000294.1 GCA_017442445.1 Clostridia bacterium | reverse complement strand
TCTAAGGACATTTCACTTTTGTGATTTGTCCTTTATGCTTATATATTAAAGCAATTCGGGAGATCTTCTTTATGAAAAAAATATTATCAGCACTTATCACATCTCTTATGTTTCTTAGTTTAATCGGATGTAATGCTGTCACTTCAAATGAAATCACTTTATCAATCGGAACGCACTCATCTGTTGATTTCACAACAACAGATACTCTTCCCCAACGCACCGATTTTGCTGTATATACCTACGAAGAATACAGCTTTGATAATAATATTTATTTCACCAAAGTTAATAAAGGTACATTGATGAATTGTATAAAATCCTTTGAAAACAGAGTTAATGCCCTTAAATCAGAAGAGCCTACAGATGACATTGCAATGAGATATGATTTTGACAAATCTATAATCTCAGATGATGACTATATGTATATTAAAGATGCATCCGATGATTACAAAAACATTTGTCTTTATTATTTTGATAATTCATGTTCTTCGCTCTTTTATTTCAATATCCAGACATAATTTGGCGAATGTGTTTTTTGTTGACAATGGGCGAAAAAATGATATAATTAAATTAAATAATATCAGGAGGTTTTATTATGTTATTTATCATTATCGCAGCAATCGTTCTTGTTATTTTGTTTTTCTCGCTTAAGGTTGTTCCTCAGGCAAGAGAATATGTAATTGAGCGTCTTGGAAAATATCACACAACCTGGGGTGCGGGATTGCATATTATCATTCCTGTGATTGACAGAATAGCAAAAAAAGTTACACTCAAAGAACAGGTTTTAGACTCTGCTCCCCAACCCGTTATCACAAAAGATAATGTTACAATGCAGATTGATACAGTTGTTTATTTCAAAGTGTTTGATGCACAGCTTTTCACTTACGGTGCCGTTAATCCCATAAGCGCACTTGAAAATCTTACAGCAACAACACTCCGTAATATCGTTGGTGAAATGGAGCTTGACGACACACTCACATCTCGTGATACAATCAACGGCAAGATGACAGAAATCCTTGATACAGCGACAGATCAATGGGGTATCAAGGTTAATCGTGTTGAATTAAAGAACATCATGCCCCCCGCCGCAATTCAGAATGCTATGGAAAAGCAGATGAAAGCAGAGCGTGACAGACGCGAAACTCTTCTTGAAGCTGAAGGTCATAAGGCTGCCGTTATAACACGCGCTGAAGGTGACAAACAAGCTCTCGTTTTAGCAGCTGAAGGTGAACGCGATGCAAGAATCGCAAGAGCCGAAGGTGAAGCAAAAGCAATCTTACTTGCAAAACAGGCTGAGGCTGACGGACTTGCCGCTCTTAAAAAAGCAGGTGTTGACGCCGCTGTTCTTGAACTTAAAAAGTTTGAAGCTTTAGTTGCTCTCGCAGACGGTAAAGCATCAAAGATTATCATTCCCTCAGATGTAGTTGACATGACAAAGTCAAATCTTCTGTTCTCAGAAGCAACAGGTCTCGGCGATGCAACAAAACCCGCTAACGAAATACCTGTCACTGAAAAGAAAACTGACCCCTGCTGTGACTAATAAAATTAAAATCCGACTTCATCGTGAAGTCGGATTTTTTATTTTTATTCTGATAAAACTTTGCGGAAATAACAGCCGATATCAGCAATTGCCTTCAACTGACTTAATAAGATGTCTTCGGTTATTCCGAAATTAAGAGTCGTCTGAGGACCTGTTTCAAAGCTGATATCACCTTCATAACCAGCTTCTCTCAAAGCTTTAAGATAGCCATCCCAATAGATATTTCCGCTGTACGGAGCCTCGTGGCGATCTTCTATTGAATCGTTATCATGAACATGCAAACACTTTATACGCTTACCGAGTTTGGGTATGTATATACGCTCATCAATTCGACAAAGATTAAGATGTCCTGTATCAAGACACATACCGAAACATTCTTTCCCTGCTTCCCTGTTCAGTCTATCAATGTAATCCACAGCAAAGTCAGGATTTCCGAAATGGTCAGCAAGCAATCTTGGCATTGCTTTAGGACCCATAGCCCAGGAGAAAATGTTCTCGATACAAACAATAACATCTGTTTCCTTTAAAACAGGAATCAAAGAAGTGTACAACTTCCAGTTGAAAGCGTCTATCTCCTCAGGGGTATGGTCAAGGTCATATCTCTGATGATGAATAGCATGAATAACAAGATGCTTACAACCAACATGATCGCACAAGCGTATGCAGTTTTTGTATATCTCAATCATAAAATCAAGAGAATCCTCATATTTAAGACTCATTGCAGGAAAAGGTGCATGAGCCTGAGTAATTTTAAGTCCGTTTTTTCTGATTTCATTTAAATCAGGTTCAAGATAATCAAGTATTTCATCAAGAGACTTTTCAAGAACTGAAGATCCCCTATATGTACCTGCATATATCTTATCTCCCGGTAACAAATCATTTATATTCCAATCAAGAGCTTCAAAACCTGCATCTTTATATAATTTGTATGCTTTTTCGAAACCAAGTTCAGAAACTGTTTTTTGTGTCTGAATGCTTATTTTCACAGTACACATCTCCCTTCATGCAGTAATTCTATCATAAGTTTTTAATTAAATCAAGTTGAAAAACACCATTTATCGTGATATAATTTCAATAAGGAGGAAGGTTCATGAGTTTTACATTTGACCACGATTTACACATACACTCTAATATTTCACACTGTTCCAATCATCCAGACCAGATTCCCGAGAAAATTTTACAGTATGCTGTAGATAAAAACTTAAAAACAATATGTCTTACCAATCATTTCTGGGACGAAAATGTCCCGGGTGCTTCGCCAACATATATGAAGCAGAATTTTGATATAATTTCACAGGCAAAACCTCTGCCGACACATGATAAAGTCCGTTTTCTTTTCGGTTGTGAGGCTGAATACAAAAGCTACGGAAATAAATATGTACTCGCTTTATCTGAAAAACGCTTTGACGAGTTTGATTTCATTATCATACCGACTACACATTATCATTTATATCTGTCGCTTGATGAAAAGAATCCTGAAACAAAAACAAATCTGTGGATTGACAAATTCAATAAGCTTTTAGACATGGATTTACCATTTCATAAAATAGGTATCGCTCATCTTGCCTGTCGCTTGATGGCACCCGACAAAGAAACATATTCTGAAGTTCTCAGAACAATACCGCAAGATGAAATGACTGCAGTTTTCAAAAAAGCCGCTGAACTCGGTGTCGGAATAGAAATTAATGCAAGTGACATGAAATTCAGCGATGAAGAAGCTGACGATGTTTTGAGAATATTTAAAACGGCAAAAAACTGCGGTTGCAAGTTTTATTTCGGCAGTGATGCCCACGACCCTGCACGCTTCGATGAAGCTGAATTTTACTTTAAAAAAGCGGTCAGGCTGCTTGATTTAACTGAAGACGATAAATATGATTTCAATAAACTTTAAGAGAGGAATCTTTCTATGAAATTCACATTTGACCACGATTTACATATACACTCTTTTATTTCTTCCTGTTCAAAAGACCCTGAGCAGACAAGTGAAAACATTCTGAAATACGCAAAAGAAAACAATCTAAAAACAATATGTCTTGCCAATCACTTCTGGGACGAAACAATTGAGGGTGCAAGTCCGTGGTACGAAAAACAAAACTTTGCACACATTTCTGCGGCAAAACCGTTACCTCAGGATGAAAATGTCAGATTTCTTTTCGGTTGTGAGGCTGAGGTTGACAGAAACCTGACACTTGCCTTATCTCCTGAAAAATATGATGAGTTTGATTTTATTGTAATTCCTACAACACATTTTCATATGGCAATTGCTCTCTTTGATGAACAAAAAAAATCCGCAGAAGCACTTGCACAAGCTTGGATTGACAAATTTGATGCTGTCATGAACATGGATTTACCGTTTCATAAAGTCGGTCTTGCACATCTTACCTGCGACTTAATGGCAAGACACGGATTCAGTTTAAAAGAGATTCTTGATGAGATTCCCGAAAATGAACTGAAAAGACTTTTTACCAAGGCATCAACTCTCGGCATCGGCATTGAAATAAATGCAGGTGATTTTGAAAACGAAGAAAACATATCAAATTCATTTTTACATCTGTATAAGACCGCTAAAAGCTGTGGCTGTAAATTCTACTTCGGCAGTGATTCACACAGTGTAGCTCAGCTTAATGAAGCAAAAAAACGACTTACAAAAGCTGTTGACTTGCTTGACTTGAAAGAGAGCGATAAGTTCGATTTTACAAAATTATAATCACATATGCTTTTTAACCTTTTTTGCATTATTTCTGAAAATCATCGGCGTTGTGCCGGTGATTTCTTTAAAATTTCGGTTAAACGAACACAGCGATTCATATCCGCATTCGTGTGCTATCTGTGAAATTGACTTTGACTCTGTTGTAAGCAAATACTGCGCATTTGATATTCTGTATTCATTAAGTAAAGCTCTGAATGTTGTCTGTAATCCTTTTTTTATCAGTGCAGTTACATATCTATGGTCATACCCCAATTCTCTTGCTACATCAATTGCGGTAATATTTTCTGTATAGTTTTTTGATATAAAATCAAGGATTTTACCGTAATTTTCAAGACTCTTTGATGACCTTTCGCTAAAGCCTGTATTTCGGCTAAACAGATAAGCAATTCTGTAAAAAACAGATTTCAGTAAATATATATCTTCTGAATCTTTGTCTAATTCTTCAATCAGTTGTGTTTCACTCAAAACGAAAACAGGATTTATCGGATTTTTATCAATAGTTTCCTGATAAAAAGATTTGATAAGATTATTTGAAAATATATACAACGATGTTCTTGAATGTTCATCGGTTCTGTATGAATGCAGTCGGTTAGGTAATATAAGTATTGCCTCTCCTTTCCTTACATCATAATCCTTTGTATCCACAGTAACGGAAATTTTACCGGAACATACATATAAAAGTTCAAAGCTGTTATGAAAATGCATAGCAAAATTCAGATTTTCATCATACTGCTTGTATATTTCATAGTTAAAAAAAGACCTGTTCGTTTCATAAATAACCATTATTTTACCTCGGAATATTAATTTATGATTATAAACATAGCATTCATGACTTGAAAAGTCAAGTAAAAATTTTTATTATTAAAGTATAAAATTATATTTTCTTAAGGAGGTCATTCAAATGTCTTACTTTGATTCAATCCCCACAATTAAATATGAAGGTCCTAAGAGTAAAAATCCTCTTGCTTTCAAATATTATGATCCTGACAGGATTATAATGGGCAAAAAAATGAGCGAACATCTCCCCTTTGCTATGGCTTGGT
>JAFRZS010000293.1 GCA_017442445.1 Clostridia bacterium | reverse complement strand
TTGCCTTAACACACCGAAAAAAATTGAATATAAAGATATGAGGCTTATTGCAGAAGCAACTATAAAAATGGTGAGCGACTCTGTTCAGGCTTTTATAAATTCCGATGTTGAACTTGCGCATAAGGTTTACGCTTACGATGACACCGTTGACGAGCTTTTTGTAAGAATAAAAAATGACCTTATTGATGCAATTTCAAAAAATTCAGACCACGGCGAATTGGCTTTTGATTTGTTGATGATTGCAAAATACTTTGAACGCATCGGTGACCACGCAACAAACATCGGTGAATGGGTAGAATTTTCAGCTGTAGGAACACACAAATAGTCAATATTTTTATCACAAAATTATGTAAATTCTCTTGATTTTAAAAGCAAAAAGTGGTTAAATATATTATGTATATATTTACATTTCAGGAGGTATTTATGAGCAAAAAATATTTCATGGTCGGTAATGCTCACTTAGACCCTGTCTGGCAGTGGCAGATGCACGAAGGTCTTTCGTTGATCAAGTCAACCTTCAAAGCTGCACTTGACAGAATGGAAGCTTATCCCGATTATATTTTCACCTCCGCTTGTGCGGGTTACTATAAATGGATTAAATATTCCGAGCCTGAAATGTTTGAAAAAATCTGCGAAAAAATCAAGGAAGGCAGATGGAAATTCACAGGCGGAATGTGGGTACAGCCCGATTGTAATATTCCCTCGGGCGAGTCATTTGCAAGACACTTCCTTTATTCTCAGAAATTTTTCCGTGAGAATTTCGGTTATGAAACTATAAGCGGATATAATGTTGACTCTTTCGGTCATAACGGTATGTTACCTCAGCTTTTCAGAAAAGCCGGTATTGAAAATTATGTATATATGCGTCCTCACAGAGATCCCGAAAAACCGAACCTTCCCGAAAACAATGTTCATTGGTGGGAAAGTCCCGACTCAAGCAAGGTACTTGTTTTCAGAATCCTTGACGGCTACGGCGATGACCTCCGTGACGAAAGAATCGAAAGATATGAGTCTCAGAAAAATTCTCAGATTTTATCCTACGGTGTAGGAAATCACGGCGGCGGCCCGACAATAGAAACTCTTGAACAGGCTGAAAAATTACGAAAGCTCGGCATTTATTCCTATTCCGGAGTTGATGATTATTTCAACTGTATAAGAGAAAATGAAACTGAAAATCTTCCGACTGTTTCCGAGGATTTACAGCATCACGCAAGCGGTTGTTATTCTGCAAACAGCAAAATCAAAAAGCTGAACAGAAAAACAGAGTCTTCTCTTATTCAGGCGGAAAAAATTGATGTTCTTTCATCAATTTTAACAAACAGTACTCCCCACACAGAAAAGATTGAAAGTGCATGGGAAAGAGTGATGTTCAATCAGTTCCATGACATTCTTGCGGGTTGTTCAATCAAAGATGCTTATCCCGATGCATACAACGCTTTCGGTTATGCCGCTGAAACAGCTTTCGGTATAAACTCATTTGCGTCTGAAAGAATTTCATGGAGAATAAACACAACAAAAAATCTTGACGGAAAATTATCCGAGCATCTTGACAGACTGTGGGTTAAAGAAGGCGAAGGCTGTCCGATGGTTGTTTTTAATCCGCACTCCTTCCCTGTTCATACTTATGTTTCTTTCGGTACTCAGCATGTCTGCGGAGTTGTTGACAGCGACTATAATGATATTCCTTTCCAGCTCGTCCGTGCTCCTTACACAGACGGCGACCATATAAATCAATGTATGTTTGAGGTTACACTCCCTGCTTACGGTTATGCTACATATTTCCTTTTCAGAAACGGACAGAATTACGAAGCAGAAAAAAGAGATAATCAGTTTACAGTAAGTGAAAACAGCATTGAAAACTCAAAAGTAAAAATCAGCTTCAATGCAGACGGTGATATTGTTTCTTATTTTAATAAAACTACAAACAAAGAACTCTGTGCTTCTCCTTTCAAAGCAGTAATCTGTGAAGATAAAGATAACGACACATGGGGACACAAAGTTTTTGACTACAATCAGGATATAGGCTGTTTTAAAAATGCTCAGTTTGAAATTCTTGAAACAGGTTCTTTACGCGCAACCTTGAAGGTAACAAGCTTTTATAAAAATTCAAAACTTGTAAGATATTATTCTCTTTACAAGGATTCTGAAAAAATCGAAGTTCGTTGCAAACTTGATTTCAGAGAAGAATATAAATCCGTTAAACTGACTTTCCCTGCAGATATTAAAAATCCCAAGGCAATTTATTCAATGCCTTTCGGCTTTATTGAAAAAGAAGCAGACTCACTTGAAGAACCCACACACACATGGGTTTCTGTCTGTGATAACAACGGACAAGGTCTTGCACTTCTTAATGACTGTAAATACAGCTTCTGCGCTAAAGGTAATGAATTAAGAATGCTCGCCGCAAGAAACTGTGCATATCTTGACCACTTCGGTCAGGACAAGCGCGACGGAGAAATGGAATTTATTGATTTCGGTGAGCAAGACTTTACATATCAGCTTCAACCGTTTGATAAAGAAAATATTTCGGAAACCGTAAAGGCTGCAGAAATTCTCAATACCGATTTAAGAGTTTATCTTGAAACTCATCATGAAGGTACTCTCCCGACATCCTTCGCCGGCATTGATGTAAAAAATGATAATATAATCGTTCAGGCAATTAAAATCTCCGAAGATAAATCGGGCTATATTTTAAGATGCTTTGAATGTTCAGGCAAAGAAACTGATGCTGAAATTGATTTCAAGGCAATCGGCAGAAGCTTTAAGCTTCACTTCAATCCGCAGGAAATAAACACAGTATTTATTCCGTTTGACAACGGCGAAATAAAAACAGTTTTGTTGACAGAAAGGTAAGGTGAGAAAATGAAAAGAATTATTGCAACGTTTTTATCATTAATTGTAATTCTTACATCGCTTTCTCTTTTTGCTTCTGCTGAGGTAATTGAAAACGATGCAGTTTTACAGTTCAACGCAGACGGAAAATTTAAAATTCTCCACATCTGCGACATTCAGGATACTCCGTACACCACTCCTCAGACACTTGATTATATTGCACGGGTATGTGACAGCGAAAATCCCGACCTTATTGTTTTAGGCGGAGATAATCTCGGCTCTAACTGCGGTAAAGCCGCAACCGACCTTATTGCAAAGTGGCAGGTCAAAAGAGCAATCAACCACTTCATGTCGATCTTTGAAGAACGTGAAATTCCCACTGCAGTCGTTTTCGGTAACCACGACGGCGAAAAACAGATAGTTGATGAAGTTCAGATGGAAATGTATATGAGCTATGACTGTTGTGTTGCTGTTGACGAAGGTCCTGACCTTTACGGTTGCGGAACGTACAACATTCCGATAATGTCATCAGACGGAAAAAATATTGCTTACAACATCTGGTGCTTTGACTCAAATGACTATTACGAAGAAGGCTATGATAAGGTTTACGATGACCAGGTTGAATGGTACGTAAAAAAATCAAATGAATTAAAAAAAGCTAACAACGGTAAGATTGTTCCCTCAATGGCT
>JAFRZS010000292.1 GCA_017442445.1 Clostridia bacterium | reverse complement strand
GTCATATTTATAACGAATCACATACTCCTCCGTTAAAACGCGGAGATATATTGCTTCACGGTCACACCCATGTACCTGTGTGCAGTAAATATGAAACATACACATATGTTAATCCCGGTTCTGTATCTATTCCAAAAGAAAACACGGGCAACGGCTATATAATATTTGAAAACGGCGCCTTCACAAGAAAGCCCTTATAAAATAAAAAACGCTATCCAACGGATAGCGTTTTTGTTTGTGTTTATGTATTAGCAAACGCCCTGTGCGAGCATAGCCTCAGCAACCTTTTCGAAGCCTGCGATGTTAGCGCCTGCAACGAGGTCACCCTCCATGCCGTACTTCTTAGCTGCAGCAGCAGAAGCCTCAAAGATGTTCTTCATAATCTGCTTGAGCTTTGCATCAACCTCTTCTGCGGTCCAGCTGTAGCGCATAGAGTTCTGGCTCATCTCTAAGCCGGAAACTGCAACGCCGCCTGCATTAACTGCCTTGGAGGGAGCAATAACTACGCCGTTTTCCTTGAGGTAAGCAACAGCCTCTGCGGTGGTGGGCATATTAGCAACCTCAACATAGTACTTAACACCGTTTGCAACGAGATTCTTAGCATCTTCAATGCCAACTTCGTTCTGGGTAGCGCAAGGCATAGCAATATCAACCTTTGTTGCCCAAGGACGTGTTTTAGCATAGAAGGGAACACCGAACTTGTCAGCATAATCCTGAACCTTATCACGACCTGATGCTCTCATTTCAAGCATAAAGTTGATCTTTTCTTCTGTTACGATACCGTCTTTATCATAAATATATCCGTCGGGACCTGAGAGTGTAACAACCTTACCGCCGAGTTCAGCAACTTTCTTAGCTGTACCCCAAGCAACATTACCGAAGCCTGAAACTGCAACTGTCTTGCCTTCGAAGCTTTCGCCGAAGTGCTTGAGAACTTCTGCTGTGTAATAAACAGCACCGAAACCTGTTGCTTCAGGTCTGATGAGTGAACCGCCGTATGCAAGGCCTTTACCTGTGAGAACGCCGTTTTCAAATGCGCCTCTGATGCGTCTGTACTGACCGTAGAGATAACCAATTTCTCTTGCGCCAACACCGATGTCACCTGCGGGAACGTCAACGTCGGGTCCGATGTGTCTGTAAAGTTCTGTCATGAATGCCTGGCAGAAACGAAGGATTTCAGCATCGCTCTTACCTCTGGGGTCAAAGTCAGAACCGCCCTTACCGCCGCCGATGGGAAGACCTGTAAGGCTGTTTTTGAATGTCTGTTCAAATGCGAGGAATTTCATAATTCCGAGGTATACTGAGGGGTGGAAACGAAGACCGCCTTTGTAGGGTCCGATTGCTCCGTTGAACTGAACTCTGTAACCTGTGTTTACGTTAACGTTGCCGTTATCGTCTGTCCATGTTACTCTGAAACTGATAACTCTTTCAGGTTCAACCATTCTTTCAAGTAAAGCAGCCTTTTCATATTCGGGATGCTGTTCAATTACAGGCTTAAGAGATTCAAGAACCTCTGTAACTGTCTGAACAAATTCAGGCTCGTTTACATATTTTTTTGCTGTTGAGTCAATAACTCTCTGTACATAGCTCATTTTCTATCGCTCCTATAATAATATTTGTGTTATATTTTAATACAACAGTTTATACAATGCAAGTGTTTTTTTATAAATGGGCAAAAAATTTCATAATTTCACAAAAATTCAATCAAAACCCCTGAATTTTGAAATATTTTTACACTAATCTTGCAAATTTGTCATTTCCCACATCAAAATTGCTGCCGCAGTTGCAACATTTAAGGACTCTGTTCTGCCCTTCATGGGAATTTTCAGCTTTTCATCGGCAATTTCTGCGGTTTCGTCTGTGATTCCGTTACCTTCATTACCGACAATACAAATTATACTTTCCGCTTTTAAAACACCCATATTGCTGTTATCTGTATCAAGCACTGCCGCAACTGTTTTAATTCCGATTTCTTTTGCTTCTGTCAAGAGCTTTACGATATCGTCCGTTTCAATAACAGTAAGTCTTTGAAGGCTTCCCATAGCCGCGCGTAAGGTTTTTGGGTTGTATATATCACAGCCGCTGTTTATTATGAGTCCGTCAATACCCATAGCTTCCGCAGTTCTCGCAATCGCACCGACATTTGACGGATTCTGAACATTTTCAAGTGCGATATATTTTTTTCCCGTTTCAACTTTCAAATCAGCAGTTGATTTTTTGCAGATGCAGAATATCCCCTGCGGACCTTTTGTGTCACTTAATTTTTCTGCAACCTCTTCTGTTATCAGATAAGATTTTCCCGCCGTCTTAATCACTTTGTCTGCTTCTGCGGAATATTTTTTCAAAGCCGCTTCGGTGAAAAACGCTTCCGTTATATCAACATATTCAGATACATCGGCACATAGTCTTGCGCCTTCCAAAAAATACACAGAATTTTCATCTCTGCAGGCAGAAGAAGTTCTCACCTTCACAGCCATCTTTATTTTTTCGTTGTTTCGACTAGATATTTTCTCCATATCATCAACTCCGAAACAATTTTAGCACAACAAACGCAATATTACAATTAAATATTAAAAAATCTCTTGAATTTATCAGAAAAATTTGGCATAATAGATAGGTATATATAAAAGTATAAAGGAGAGGTTTCTGATGTCACTTAACTGCACTGTTATTCTCGCCGCCGGCGAAGGCACAAGAATGAAAACTTTAAGCTCTAAGGTGCTTACAAAAGTTGTTTTTAAATCAATGCTTGAACGCACTATTGATGCCGCTTTGAAATCGGATGTTGAAGATGTCTGTGTTGTAACCGGACACAAGAGTGAGGAAGTCAGAAAGGTTCTTGACGATAAATACGAAACAGTTTTACAGAGTGAGCTTTTAGGCACAGGTCATGCCGTTATGCAGGCTCGCGATTTCATAAGCCGTCACGCTGACGGAAATGTTCTCATTTTAAACGGCGATGCTCCGCTTATGGATGTTGAAACAGTATCCGGCGCATTGAAAATGCATACAGAAAGCAGCAACTCCGCAACAGTAATTTCCGCAAGTATCGATAATCCTTTCGGCTACGGAAGAATTGTGCGTGACGAAAACGGAAAATTCCTTCGCATTGTTGAACAGAAACACGCAAGTGAAGAAGAACAGAAAATCTGTGAAATAAATTCAGGTGCTTATTGGTTCAAGTGCGGCGACCTTATTGCCGCTTTGGATACACTTTTGTCGTCACCCGAAAAATATGCTCACGGTGACAAGAAGGTTGAATATTATCTTCCCGAGGTTTTGGAAATTCTTATGGAAGAAAACAAAAATGTCGGCGCATTTACAACTGATAATCCCGATGTTGTTTTAGGCGCTAATGACAGAGTTCAGCTTCTTGAATTAAATGAAATTGTAAGACACAAAATTTTAAACGCTCAGATGCTAAATGGTGTTTCAATTCCCTGTACTGACGGAATTATCATCGGTGACGATGTTGTTATCGGTAAGGATACTGAAATTTTACCCAACACTATCATCAGAGGTAAAACTGTCATCGGTGAAAATTCGGTTATCGGTCCCAATACAGTTATTGATGACAGCACAATCGGAAATAACACTCACCTTGATAATGTTAAATGTAACTGTGCAACAGTTTGTGATAACGTAACTGTCGGTCCGTTTGTAAATATCCGTCCGAATGCGGTTGTCAGCGATTCCGTTCACATCGGTAATTTCGTTGAGATTAAAAACTCCAATATCGGAAACGGCTCAAAAGTTCCTCACCTTTCATATATCGGTGACACGGATATGGGTTCAAAATGCAATATCGGCGGCGGCACAATCACAGTAAATTATGACGGCAAGAAAAAACACCGCACTACCATCGGCAACGATGTTTTTGTAGGCTGTAACACAAAGCTCGTCGCACCCGTAAAGCTCGGCAATCACTCATACACTGCGGCAGGTTCAACACTTACCGAAGATGTTCCCGAGGATTCACTCGCTATTGCAAGATCAAGACAGGTTATCAAAGTAAATTGGAATAAAAATAAATAAAGGATAAAATTATGAAACAGAATTTCTTTTCAAAACACAAGGCTCTTTCAGTTGCTATCTCGGCGGTTTTAATCATCGCCGCCGTTTTAGTCCTGATATTCGTATGGAAACCAGGTCCCATTGAGCCTTCCTTCAATACATATACAATAACAAATGTTAATTTTGAAAGTCTCGTCAAAAGTGAAGAAACCATTCTCGCCGCAAAAGACGATTACGGCATGACTGAAGACGATGCAAAAGCATTACTGAAAGACAGATACTTCTGGACAATGTACACCGTTTTGATTGACATTGATAATCAGTCAGGCAAAGATATAGTATTTGACGGCTTCAATTACGAAAACAAAAGCGGTCAGCATTATTTTGTAAATACCGCTTCGGGCTGTGAGCTCGGTATTCCCGACGGTACAAAAGGTCCTGTTGAAATAAATGTGCTTATCAACTGTAATGAGCTTGACGATGCTCAGATTGACACATTACTCAGAACTCTTGATATAGAAGCAAGATATTATTTCGTTGACTCGGTTTACGGAGATTATCCGGAAAATCCGAAATATAAAACTCTTGACCTTGGACTTGGAGGAGAATAATCTCAGATGTTGAATTTTTTGAAATCAAAAAAAGAAACCGGGCCGTTTGAATTTCTTATTGTCGGGCTCGGAAATCCGGGAAAGAAATACGAGTTCACCCGACACAATGCAGGTTTTATGTGTCTTGACGTTTTATCGGACAACCTCGGTGTGAAAATCAATAAGGTCAAATTCAAATCCGCTTACTGTGAATGTAAAATAAATTCTCACAGATGCATTCTTATGGAGCCTCAGACCTATATGAACTCCAGCGGTGAGGCTGTCAGGGAGGCTGTGGATTTTTATAAAATCCCGCCCGAAAATGTTATTATAATTTTTGATGATATTTCGCTCGATGTCGGCAAAATGAGAATCCGCAGAAAAGGCTCTGCAGGAGGACACAACGGAATTAAAAGTATAATCGCTCACCTCGGCACTTCCGATTTTCCGAGAATTAAGCTCGGTGTCGGCGCAAAGCCCCACCCCGATTATAGTCTTATGGATTGGGTGCTTTCGTCTTTCTCTAAAGATGATCTAAAAAAATTGCGCTCTGCCGTTGACGACGCCTGTAATGCTCTTGAGCTTATGCTTGATGATAAATATGAGACTGCTATGTCTGACTATAACAGTTAAAACGAAAGGATTTTATTATGATTGAAACAACAACTGCTTTAATGCAAATTACAAAAAATCTTCAGGGAATTCTTGATGAAATCGGATTCGAGTTTGTTATCCCCGACGGTGTCGGCAAGGGTGAGTTACCCGCTGTTTTTGACGGCAAGGGTTACACAATTATCGCAAACTCAAATAAAGGCTCTGCAAAATTCTTGTGCGGAGAAAATAAGTTTACATTATACATTTCAAACGAACCTTATTCGGAAACTACGGAATATGTTCCCGTTTCAACATTACTTTTTGAGCCTGAGAACGCTGACGAAAAGGATGTTAAATTTATTTCAAACGAAATAGAGGATACTCTCCGCAGTAAGTTCACAACAAAGAAGCTCGAACAACATTCTTCAAAGAAAATGCCCACTCCTGTTTCCAAAGCAGCAGTTAAAAGCGGTCTTGCAGAATTTGATTCAGTTTCACTTGCAAACCGCCTTACATTGATATACACAGACCTTCGTGATGAATACAAAGAAAATGTTGACCGTTACGGCCGTTTTCTTGCAGAAGAATTTTTCTCAGAACATATTGCTCCCGCAGTTTTGGAAACTATCAAAGAAAACAATCCTCAGAAAATGAAAAAGCTTTTCAATCTTCTCAATGAAGTTTATGATAACGGTTCAACCGATGTTCAGGATATGATTGCAGTTACAATCCTCGGTGTCATTGACAACGATCAGGTTTTACTTGCAAATTGTCTTGAATACATGAGCGAAACACTCTGTCCTATCGTAATAAATGTAAACTGGTACCTCGGCTCACGCAAGGGCAAAAAGGCTAAGAAGCTTCTTAAAAATCCGCCCCTTTATCAGCCGCCGAAGGATAAAAAATCATTATTCGCAAAGAAGGACTGATTAAATGAAAAAGCTTATAATTTTTGATATGGACGGTGTCCTTGTTGACTCCGAAGAAGCTATTGCTCAGGCTTCCATTGAATCACTTTCAGAGTGGGGTGTCAGCGCAAAGCTTTCAGACTTCAAACAG
>JAFRZS010000291.1 GCA_017442445.1 Clostridia bacterium | reverse complement strand
TGTTATGATGCCTATACTTGTTGTTCTTATTCTTGCCATTTCAATTTACACAATTTGCACTATGCCCGGAGCTTTAGACGGAGTTATTTATTACATCAAACCCGACTTTTCAAAATTCTCTTTCATGACCGTTATTGCGGCAATGGGACAGCTTTTCTACTCAATGTCATTGGCTATGGGTATTATGATTACCTTCGGCTCATACATGAAAAAGGATATCAGTATTGAAAAATCTACAAGACAGATTGAATTTTTTGATACAGGTGTTGCTTTTCTTTCAGGTCTTATGGTTATCCCCGCAGTTTTTGCTTTTTCAGACGGAGACGAAAATGCTCTCAATGCAGGTGCGGGTCTTATGTTCGAAACCTTACCTAAAGTATTCAATGCCATGCCCGGCGGCACTATTATCGGCTTAGCATTCTTCATTATGGTTTTCTTTGCGGCGCTGACATCTGCAATTTCGCTTATGGAAACGGTTGTTTCTATTTTCCACGACAAATTCAAACTCAACAGAAAACTCTGTTGTTTCATAGTCCTCGGAATAATTTTACTTTTAGGTATCCCTTCCGCACTCGGTTACAGTATCTGGTCGGGCATTGAAATCCTCGGACTTAAATTCCTTGATTTCTTTGATTTCATCAGTAACAGTATAATGATGCCGATTGTAGCATTCGTAACATGCATTCTGGTTGCGTATGTAGTCAAGACAAAAACTATCACCGATGAGGTTGAATTAAGCGGTAAATTCGGACGCAAAAAATTATTTAATGTCATGATAAAATACATCGCACCTGTTTTCATTCTTCTTATTCTCACTTTCTCGGTGCTTGATGTTTTCGGAATTATAAAGATATGATAAAAATGAGCTATAAAAACACAAGTTTTTATAGCTCATTTTTTATGAGTTTTTAATCGCATTTTTCAGTGCTTGTTGATTAAGCCATTCTCTGTATTTTAACTCAACAGGAGTAACGCCAACGCCCAGCACTCGTGCAAGAACACAAAACACCAACGGATTAGGATGATATTTCGGATTCTTCCATATCTTCATTTCATCATCGTTTAAATATCTTGTTATGGCTGCCGCCATGGCGGTGCTTCGCGACTCACCGCTGTCACAGCAGACATATAATTTTTCAATATCATTGGGGAGATTTTCTAAAAATTCTTTTATCTCTTCAGCGTGTAATCTTCTGAAAGCCTGAGGATGATTTTTCTCCTTTGTGTCAGCAAAGTCAAAAATTATTTTATACTCAATCGCTTCAAGTTTACAAATATCCACCTCATAAGAAGATGTAATAACCGCCGCAACTTTTTCTGTTATATTTTCCGCTTTTTCGCAAAGCACTTTTATCGGTAAAACTTTTATATCCAACGTTATTTCCCCTTTTAATTAATTTATTGACACCATATATACATTGCAGTATAATATCCTCGTTGATAACTATATTACAAAACCATCATTCGGTCAATAAAGGAGTTTTAAAAATGACTAAAAAACTTTTGTCAATAGTGCTTTGTATAGTAATCGCACTTTGCACTATGCCCGTTGTACTTGCTGAAGATGCAAACGCATCGCTTACATCTGTCTATGGCGACGGTATGCTTTTTGCGCAAAACAAAGAAGCAATTTTGTCAGGTACTGCAAGTGCAGATACAGTCATAAAAGCCGAGCTTTTTGACTCTGAAAATACACTTGTTACAAGTGCTGAAGCTGTTACGGATGAAAACGGCAAATTTGAAGTTTCATTCACCGCTCCCGCAGGTAGCTACGAAGAATATACAATTGTTCTTACTGCTGACGGAGTAGAATTTGAAAAGTTAGAAAATATTGTTTTCGGTGAATTGTGGTTAGCAAGCGGACAGAGCAATATGCAGTATCCGCTTTCTCAGACTCCCGGCGGTTTGGAAATGAAAAACCAAAACAAAAAGCTTTCAAAATGGTTGAGAGTCCTGCTGGTTCCCGCAACTCCTGAATATAACGGTTCAACAGCACTACTTCCCGCAGACCCTCAGGAAAATATAAAAAATCTGCGATGGGTAAACGGTGAAGATTCAGCCGTTTACGAAACAAGCGGCGTTGCATATTACTTTGCTGAAAATTTGATGAAAGAACTTGATATGCCTGTCGGTATCCTCAATTGTTCTCTCGGCGGTTCAACAATTATTTCATGGATTTCAAGAGAAGCAATAGACAACGATGTCGAGGTAAAGGAGCTTCTTCAATCAAAGAATTACTATTACGATAAAGAAACATGGGACGAATCTGTACGAAATATTTACTATGATATGTCAGGTAATTTCAATATGAAAGTTAATGCCATAAGACATTTCAGACCGACAGGTATGATCTGGTATCAGGGTGAGTCGGATCTTATGTATAAGTACAAGCCCGAACAATATGCGTCTATGTTTGATTTGCTTCAGAAATCATATTCTGAAGTTTTCGGATTTGAAAATAAACTTATGCCGATAGTTTACACACAGCTCGCATCGTATTTATATTCTGACAAAGGTTTCGAATTACCTGCCTGGAACTCAAACTATGTTGATATGCAGAGAGAATATTCAGATTCCAGAGCAGTTATAACAATTACTGATGTTTCACTCACATATACTCCCAAGGGAGGCTTCATTCATCCCGAAACAAAAGAGCCCGTAGGCAAGAGAATGGCATATGCGGCACAGGGTCTTGTTTACGGTGCAGATTATGATTATTCTGCTCCCTATATGGACAGTTATGAAATTATCGGTACCGATGTTTACCTCAAATTCAAAAATGTCGGTGACGGACTCATTGTAAACGGTGAAGAAGTTAACGGATTTGCAATATGCGGCGCCAACGGAATTTACATTCCTGCTGATGCAGAAATTATAAGCAAAGATACAGTTAAGGTTTCAGCATCTGCAATTTTAAAACCGATTTCGGTTACATACGCTTATGCGCCGAAAAATAACCGTTCAAACTTATACGCATCGAATGGCGAGAATCTTACAATGCCTGTAAGTTGTTTCATTACAAAGGAAGTTTCCAAACCTCATTACTGGGTTGACAAGCCCTGGGCAGACTGTGAAGAACCTGAAGAATTTCAGAACTATTATGCTTACCTTGCAAAAATGTATCCTAACTGGGTCGGAAAGGATTGCGACCTCGATTACAACACAAAAAGTGCATTCAAAGGCACAAACGGACTTAACATAACTTCAGATTCAAATAAATTTGCAATCAATAATATTATGTCAGACCTTGATGACTCTGAAACAAAAAATATTCTTGAAATTGATGCCGACTACTCCGATTATAAGACAATGTCTTTCTATATTAAGAACAACGGCGACACCCCGATAACACTCTCTGCCGTAAGATTTTACAGCGAAGCAGTTTTGTGGTATGACGCAGAAATCGTATCAACAGATTCAACCGAAACCGTTATCCCCGCAGATAACGAGTGGCACCTTGTTACAGCAGACCTCAATTCACTCTATCTCATGGGAAGCAAATCAGGTTTCATTTACACAAACAATTTACTTGACGAGGTAAAAGCTATAAAATTAGTCTTCACAGCAGACGGCAACTCTGATATAAGTGTAGACGAATTTAACTTCTCCGCAGAAGGTGTTGACTCAGACCTCAAGCTTAATAAAAACTACTCCTTCCTCAGAAGCACGATGGATTTCATCAAAGCCATCTTCCCCGCCTTCATTGAATGGCTCCTCCCCGTCATCAAAAATCTTGTCTGATGCATCATAAGACGCCATGCAATCCGCATGGCGTTTTATAATTACGGCAGAATGTTCCCTGCGGCTCTGTAGATTTCGTACCACTGTGCGCGAGTGAGATTTATTTCTGTTGCTTTTATGCAATCTGTAAGACGCGAAAGATTTGTTGTGCCGGTAATCGGTTGCATTTTTGCAGGGTGGCGAAGTATCCACGCAAAAGCTATTGTTGTTTTCGTTACATTATATTCTTTTGCAATTTTATCCAGCACTTGATTAAGCTCCGGGAATTTTTCGTTATCAACAAAACAGCCTTCAAAGAATCCGTACTGCATTGGTGACCACGGCTGAATTGTTATTTTATTAAGTCGGCAATAGTCAAGTACGCCGCCGTCACGGTTAATTGCAGAATCATTATACATATTTACATTTATGCCCGATTGAATCATCGGTGCGTGCATGATGCTGAATTGTAACTGATTTGCGCACAACGACATATCAAGACAATTCTGTAATAACTGCATCTGATACGGATTTTGATTTGATACACCGAAATGACGGACTTTTCCCGAAGCTTTCAGATAATCAAATGCCTTTGCAACTTCTTCGGGCTCCATGAGTGCATCAGGTCTGTGCAGAAGCAGAACATCAATATAATCAGTTTTAAGTCTTGAAAGACTGCCTTCTACCGAATTTACAATGTGCTCATAAGAAAAATCAAACTGCCCTTGTCTTATTCCGCATTTTGTCTGAATTATAATATCTTCTCTCGGAATCGAAGCAACTGCTTCTCCGAAAACACTTTCACTTTTTCCGCCGCCGTAAATATCTGCGTGGTCAAAAAAGTTTGCACCGTTCTCAAGCGCCGTATTAACAAATGCCGATGCTTCAGCGTTGCTCATATTTTTTATTCTCATACAACCGACTGCAACTGTCGGCACCGTCATACCGCTTTTACCGAATTCTATTTTATACATAATATCACCTCACATCAATTATAGCATAGTCCATATACAATATAAAGTTTTTTCAAAAATTCGTCCCGTTAAAAATCTGATCCGTCTTAAGCAATCGGTATTCTTCCGTTCCTATTGCTAAAATATATATAACTGTTGTTGACTTATCATATTCGATATGCTACAATTTTTTATCAGTAATTTTATCAGCTAAAGGAGCTATTTATGGAAAAAATAATCGCATTTTTAATTTCATTGATAACTGTTTTAAACTCTTTTATATTCAGCTTTTTCCCTTGCAGTTTCGATAATAAATTTCCGATTTCGACACAGGAGGATGCAATTATGATAAACGGAGAAACAATTGATTTTGAAAAAACAGAACTGCAAAATAAAATATCGTACATTTTCAAAAATAACTCGGCAGATTTCTTTAACTATTTCGGAATAAAATATTCAACCCCCTCGTACATAAAAGGTGTTATTTCCTACAGGCAGGATTTAAAAACACTCAGCGAAGAATTCTTCCTTGAGCCGGGTGAAAATGCAGAGTTTTTCTCTTTCATTGACGGCTATCTTGATAATAAAAAAGCAAGTAAAGTTTTATCAGTTTCTTTTTCTGCACTTGATAAATCTGATCTGAACTTTGAGCTTTCAGGCATAGGTCTTTTCAACAGAGAAGTTTTAGACAATGAAATCTATATCGAAAACGATGAACACAAGCTTGGTATCACTCTTAATTGGGGCGGTTCACTTTCCTATCTTGAAGACAAAAATTCTTCGGTTGAAGCAGTAATTGTTGACGGTGTTACAAAGGTGGACTCCAATGCATCAAAGCGATATAATGCAGAAGCACAGAGCAAAAACGTAAATCTCATAAACGCTAACGACACCGGCAGACTTGTTCAGCAATCATACTACGGTACATCTGAATGTGAGCAATATACAAGCGGTTATTACAACAACAAAAAGTGGAATTACAACCCCGTACAAGGCGGTAATATGTATAACGAAGCTGCAAAGATTGTCGATGTAAGAATTAACGATGACGATATATATATCAAGTGCAGACCGCTTGATTGGGCAAAACCCAAAGAAGATATTTCTCCCTCTTATATGGAGGCAACCTACTCACTTTCCAAAGGTCTTGTCAAAGCTGATTGCCGCTTTGTTGACTTTTCGGGTTACCCCCCGTCAGATACAACAAGAACTCAGGAATGTCCCGCATTTTACTGTGTAGAACCTCTTAACAGATTTGTTTATTACGGCGGTGACAAGCCCTGGACAAACGACCAAAATCTCTCCTATGAAAATGACCTTATTTTCTGGCCTGATGCAGGTTATCCGAAATTCAACTCAACCGAAAATTGGTCAGCATTCATCGGTGATTTTGATGACAGTTTCGGAATCGGACTTTATGTTCCTAAAAATGCACCTTTCCTTGCAGGTGTTTTTGCAAGAGGAAATTGCGAAACCGCAGACCCCGCAACAGAAGGCCCGACGTCATATATCGCCGTTGTTGAAAGATATTCTTTCAGAAGCTTTAACCCGACTACTTATTCTTTCTATCTTTCAACAGGAACAACCGACGAAATCAGAAGCAATTTTGAGACAATTAAATAACAGCAATCAGGAGCCGTAAGATTACGGCTCCTGAATTTTTATAATCATATCTTCTTTTTAAACAACCCGTGTTTGTTACAGTAGATATATAGATATCCTCTGCCTCGGAGATTGAAACGAGTTTCTGCATTTCCTTCGGGATATAATTTTACAAGCTGAATTTTATCAAGAGTTATATGAGCAATAAATGAGATAAAGTGGTCTTTAGTCATATCGTGATTTATAGTTATAAAACTTTCATCTTCGACTTTTTCAATGATAATTTCGTGGTCTTCGTCTGTATCTTCCGCTTCCAAAGGTGGCAAAGCAATTCCGCAACAACTGATTACGGCATCACCCATTGTATGAATTATATTATTGCAAACGGGACAGACATAAAACTTTGAGCGCAACATATTTGAGGAAATATTTTTGTTTATAATTGTATCACCCGACATAAGCTCCATAACGGAAACTCCGAGAGCAACCGAAAGAGGTTCAATTAAAGTTATGTCAGGCAATCCTTTTGCTGTTTCCCATTTTGATACAGCCTTACTGCTGACACCAATCTGCTCGGCTAGTTGAGTCTGTGTTATTCCCTTCGCTTCACGCAAGCGTTTGATTGTCGCACCTGTTATATAATTGTCCATTCCTATCTCCCCTCTCTGAAAATATTATAAAGTACAACACAAAATCCCGCAACCTACTTTGCGTGGAAAAGAGGCTGTAAAAAACAAAAGTTTTTTACAGCCTCTTGTATCTTTTTCCTTATTCCCTATAAAGAAGACTTAAAAAACATGAGTTTTTCAGTCTCTATATATTTACGGAATAATCTTTTTTTGCTCCATGAGAACCGAATATTTTCCAGTCTCCGACACCAAGTCTTTGTAAAATAGCTTTTCTTTCTTCAAAACAAAGCTTAGTATCTGTATCAACTGAGGTCATTAAAATCGGTGCATAACGGTTATACTGTGCCTGCTCGGGAGTCAGTCCATGCATATTGATATAAATATCACCGGTAAATGCAATATGATTCGTATAATCAATAAGTACAATTTCTCCCGGAAGATGACCGCCTTTACCTTCATACACTTCAAAATGCAAATCTTCAAAATCAAAAAATCCTATCTGAGTAAGAGGTTGTGTGCCGTTCTGAGAATTCAGCCATTGTACTTTAATTTTTTCGGGATTGACAGGTTCGTAGGATGTAAGTATTTTACAAATATCAATATACGGCTTATGCAACGGATTTTCTTCGCGATATCCGTTTTTGCCAAGATATTCATTTGTCAGGCATTTTGCGGTTTTTTCTGATGCAATAATTTCATCAAACAAAGGCAAAAGACCACAATGGTCCACATCTGCGTGTGTAACAAGAATGCGTTTTTCAATGTCCTTAAAATCAGGAATTATTTTTTCTATAATTCTCAGCATTTCTTCCTTGTAACAAGCATATCCGCTATCAACGAATAAATATTTGCCGTTACTTTTTATTATGATGCAGTTACTGCCGCAAGGCGGCTCTATTACTGTAATTTCAGTATTTTCTGTAACATTATGCGTTGTAATGCGAGGCGAAAAATTTTCACCCTTAGCATTACCGAGAAGCTCCGCAAACTTATTTATGCTGTCAAATGTGCGGTACGGAGATAAGCCTTGTTCATCCAATGTCTGCATCGCGAGATTTACGGGTACTAAAAGCTCGTTGCCGCACTTCTCCGATAACCCCATCAGCTGTTTTAAACCCATAACATACGTATAATAAAAAATACTGTTATCATACACTTTTTCTGAATGATTATAATCAATCATTCGCACCTTACATATCTTCTCTACTTCATTTAAAAAGTTTGAAATTTTTTGAGCATCATCAACATATAATCCCATTTTAAAAAACTGATAATCTGTTCCGTTTTCCTGAGAACTTATATAAGAAATATTAAAATTAAAGCTATCAATCAATGTCAAAACATCTGTAACACTTCCGGGCACATCCTTCAGGCAAAATTCAAGCAGGACTATATTTGATTTATTGGCATTGTTTTGCAGATAACCGATTTCTCTCAACATCGCATCAGCTTTTTCCAGTTGTTCTTTTGTACCCTCTGCATCAATGAACAACGTGTGAGAATCTACAGCTTTGTTGTAACTTACACGTGTAATATTAATACCCAATGCAGAAAAACATTTACTGGCTTTTAAAAATGCACCTATGTGATTAGGCATTGATGTTACATAAGTTTTTTTCATTGTTTCCACTCCCCGAAGCATCAGTTATAATTCCGGTAAAAATTCGCATTTTTCACATCACTTTGTTGTTATTACTTTAGCTCAATTTCACCGAGAAATGTATTTGTGATGTAGTCATCTTTAAATTCTCTCAAAAGTGCCATGTGCGGTTGTTCAATATGAATCTGCTGATGCTTCTTTGTTTCCCACTGTTCAATCAGGAGCAGTTCATTTGCATCTTTTTCTGACAAATAATAATCATATTTTATGCAACCGTCTTCTTTTCTTATTGCATCTAAAACGCCAGTATCTTTTACCTTCTGAATAAATGCCTCACGCTTATTATCAAGACATTCAAATTTTACATATATTGTGTACATATAAAAACCTCCTCCTTTTTAATCAATTATATACATTCCTTTTAAAGATTGCAATACTCTCATATATTCTTTTATTGCAAAAACACTTCAGTTGTGTTATGATTTACCCAAAATATAACTCAAAGGATGTGTGCCTAAATGAGTTTTGAAAATTACATAAAATTTTATGAAGATTACGAGAACGGAGTAACAATCCGACCGCAAAAAACTGCAGAATTTAATTTTTCTGCAGAGCTTGAAGAAGATAAAAAATACCGTCTTTTTGTCATCGGCGAAACTGCTATGTATTACATGTGGAAAAACGAGCCCGATAACCCTCAGATTTACAGACTTATAACTGATGCGCTTGATAGTGAAAATGCAAATCAGGATCATTTCTGCCTTGATTTATCTTGCAAGACTGAAAAGAATTACATAAAACGCGTTTATAAAAAAGTCTTATGGAGACCCGTGCTTTCATATCTCGGAATGGCGATTGTGCCTGAACAGTGGAAATCCGGTCTTTCCGTAAAGGCTGAAAATCTCAGAATTTCCGACAACGGATTTTTGAGAATGCGAGTCGATGTGCGTCTAAAAAAAGACGGTGTCAGCCGTCACAGTGTTCATGCTTCACCCGACAAAACTTATATAATCAACATCCCCGAAGGAACTTATGATTGGCAGAAGCTTGCACGAGATATTGAAATTCCGTTCGATACCGCCAATGTATGTGTATTTGTTGAGGGTAAATCTTATAGTGGAAAAGTATGGGTAGAGAGACCCATTTTGTTTGGAGAAAACCAGAACCTTTTGCCTGACTTTGCGCCAACTGTTACGGACAGAGAAAAATTTGAGTGGACAGCACAGTATTTAAGCCGTAAAGAATGGCCTGAATTTGAGGTTAAATTAAACGGCGAAACAATTTTTTGTGACGAGGTTTTTGAACGCTGTCATACTTGCAGTGAATGGGAAATCGCTCTACCGAAAAAGCATCTTAAAGAAAACAATAAGCTTGAAATAAAACTTATTTCAGATTATCACGATACACTTCCCTATTGCATTAAGGAATTAGGTATCATTGAACAGCCTGATGCTCCTGTAAGTATTATCAGCACTTCAAATGTAGGTGTCGCAAACGGCAAAGCTTATGTTTTGCTTAATATAAACAAGCCCTGCACTCTGAAGCTTGATTATCTTAACGAAAACTTAAGCGGTAAGACAGAATATATTTTTGACGAAGCAGGTTATCACGGAATTTCAATAGATTGTAAAAATCCTTGCAGTAATGCCGAGTTTAAAATCATTTGCGACAAAACAGTTATAAACGGCAATATTGACAGAATCGTCATAAAAGAAAACGATAATGTTATTGCAGGTACGGGCGATATGGTTTACATCGCTCAGGACCTTGATTATATGATGGAATTTCTTGCCTGGTATGTTTCAAATAACATCGGAAACTTTTTGACTTTCCGTCCTATCTACCGTTGGTGCGGAACAAAAATTATCAACCACGAATGCTGGAAGCCTTTTATAAAAGTTCTTAATGAACTCGGTATGAAATATGTCATCATCTGCGACGGCCGTGAGTTACCCGGTCTTAACGCAAATCCGGGTGATGAGCTTTTAGAGAGCGAAGGATATTTAGGCCGACAGGCACATGAAAATGACGGCGCAATCTTTTACTGGTGGCAGAGAGGCGTTAAAAACGATCCTGCAGAAGAACAATGGCACGACTTGTGTCTTATGGCTTTTAACGAAGACCCCGAACATTCAAATTGCAGATTCAGTCCTGCAAGCTACATCAATGACGGCGAAGTTCTGAAGCGCTATATCAATAAAGATTATCCCCGTGATATGAAATTTGCCGAGAAATACACTTCTGACCAGTTAAGAGCAATCACGAACGGCGAAACCCGACACACAGGTCCCAGTGTCCTCTTCAAAGCATTTAAGAATGCAGGTTACGATTGGGTCGGTGCAGAAACTATGTATTCTACATTTGAACCTCAGATGGCATTTTTACGCGGTTTCTGTAAAGCTAACGACATGGATTCTTTCGGTGTTCACCATGCGCTTCAATGGTCATCTTCACCCTTTGATGATATTCAGCATTCTGACCGTTACCGCCTTGCACTTTACCTCTCTTATATGCTCGGTGTTACGGACATCAACACAGAAGAAGGTCTTTGGCGAATGGAAGAATATTTCCTTCATCCCCACAGATTCACAGAAGCTTGTAAGGAACACTTAAAGCAACATCAGGATTTTTATAACTATATAAAAACCCATACCCGTTCAGGTGAATTTTATACTCCGTTTGCCTTTGTAAACGGCAAACACGACGGCTTCACTCTCTTTGCTCTTGATAATATGTGGGGTTGGGAACAAACTCCCTCTACCTGCGCTGAGATAAGTTGGCATGAGCTTCTGAAGATCATTTACCCTCTTTCAAGACCTCAGGAAGTGCTTTACCGCCACGGTCTCAAGGATTGCAAAAAACCTGTCGGCTACTTCACAGGTACGCCCGAAGGCAACGCAGATGTTGTTCCGATTGAAAGCACTGTTGAAAAGTTCAGTGCTTACAAGCTCCTTGTTTTTGCAGGTTACAATATGTGCGAAAGTGAAGAATCTGAAAAGCTTCTTGATTATGTAAAGCAAGGCGGTAAAATAATTCTTACACGAGCACATCTTACAAATACTACGGACTACGAAAAAATCCGCAACTTTGATATGACTTTTGAAAATCACGCATTTTCATTCGCAGAAGGCACCCCGGAATTCAAAGATAATATCTGCCTGAATCCCACGCCCTGCGACGAAGTTCTTGAAACAACCGCTGACGGATCACCGCTTGTTATGAAATATAAAATCGGCAAAGGTGAAGTAATTCTCTTTAACACAAAAGTTTATCCCGCACATGAATCAATATGTGATATCTACAAAAACCTTGTTGAAGCTGAAATCAAAAAAGCCACACAATCAGAAAATGTGTGGGCTGAAACAGGTAACGATGTCGGCACCGCCGTTTACAAACAAGCAGACGGCAGTACACATGTATATTTCCTTGCTGTTGACTGGTATAACGGCAGAGAAGGCATCAGACACGCAAAGCTCAGAGTTGACAATAACGCTTATGAAGTTTTACTTCCGTTCGGTGTAATGACAAAAGCGGTTGTAAAAGACAGCCTTGCAGTATGGCCGTTGAGTGAAGACGGTGAGGTTATAAGCATCAACAAAAATATCGCAAAAGTACAGGGTAACGGTTTCGTCAATTTCACCCTCGCAAAAGACGGTATCGCCAAAACAATCACAATTGACTTCACCCAAACCGCAGTCGCAGAAATAGAAATTTAATAAAAGAAGCTGTAAAAACTCTTGTTTTTACAGCTCTTTTTAATTATGTTTTTATGCCGTTACAGATTGAACATCTGTATAAACTGTGATGATGTTTCCGTTTGTGTCCATGTAAACCAAGAAGCCTCTTGCATAGAAGGTTTTGCCTGCTGATGTTTTTACTGTCAGCTGATACTGTCCGCTTGGATCTGTATGTACTGTTCTGTAAAGTCTTATCGCGGTCTGACCTTCAATTGTTTCAGACTCAAATGTAAGCTTTTCGTTTGTTCCCATTTCTGCTGACTGTGTCAGTAATAAGCCTGAACTGATGAATACACAGTTTTCAGGTACATCTCTTATTACCATAAACTCAGCCTTGTATGTTGTGTCTGTTTTTTCTTTAACTGCAGTTACGAGAACTACTGTTGCTCCTGCTTCTACTTCCTTATCGACAAACAATGCAGTTACTGTCATATCCTTGTATGCATAGAACTTGTATGTTCTGCTGTAGCTGATAACTGTTTCGCCGTCTATTGTCCAGCCTGCGAAATTTCTGCCGTTCAGCTGTTCATCGCTTACTGTCAGCACTACAGGTGCATTGTATCTGTATTTTTCCTCTGTTGATACTCCGTCTATAACTGTTGTAATTGTAAACAACTCTGTACTCAGGGCATATACAGCACTTACGATAAAGCTTTCTGTTACATTATCAAAAGTTTTATCCCATTTCAGGAATGTATATTCACCGTGTTTTTGTTCAATTGTCGGTGCGGTTGCTCCTTTGCCGTTTTCTACCTGCTGTTCATCAATTACAGTTTTGAGGATTGTATCAACGAATACAACTGTGTGATAACCTGATGTTTTGTCCTCTGAATATACAGCAATCATCTCTCTGTCAGCTTCAAGAACAAATTCATATTCGGGTGAATACGATACTATTCTGCCTCTTTGATCCTTCCAGTACATAAATGTTCTGTCCTGACCTTCAATCAGAACTGCGTTTACATAAACCTTTGTTCCTGCGTCCAGGCTTGTAAACATGTGGTCACCGATTGTTGTTGCCGTTTCTTTACTGTCACCGTAAAGAATGTGTGAACCGTTTGTTGACGAAAGAGTCAATTCGTATTTCAT
>JAFRZS010000290.1 GCA_017442445.1 Clostridia bacterium | reverse complement strand
TTCACCCATATCGGTTCTGTTGCCGTCTTTATCAGCTTTGAGAACTCGTACTCCTTTTAACTGAGGTATGTATTTCACCGCTTTGTCATTAAGGTCAATCAAACCTTTTTCCTGAGCTATCAGCGCTGCTACAGCTGTTATTGGCTTTGTCATCGAAGCCAGACGAAAAATCGTTCTGTTGTTTACAGGATTTTCACTGTCAACTCCTGTAACTCCAAAACACTTTTCATACACCGGCACACCGTCCTGATAAACAGCATAAGCTGAACCGAAAATCTTATTATTGTCAAAGTCATACTTAGCAATATTTTCAATATTTTGTTCAAGAAGCTTCTTGTCAAGTATTTTCATGATATCATTCCTTTAAATTAAATATTTCATTTTCAAGTAAATCTCCGAGCGCTGCCGCCATTGATGCAAACCCAAAATCATTCGGATGCACATTATCAACCGTACCCTCATTTTTACACAAAACAGTTAAGTTTTCTCCCGTGAGGAAATAAACATTATTATCACCGTTTGCTTTAGCATTTTTATATGTCTTCTTCATTATCTCAACGCGTTTCTTCATACCTTCGTTAAGATAATGATTAGGGCGCGACATCATTATAATCGGGATATCAGGATGTGCTTCACGGATTGTTTTAAACATCTTTTCGTGTGTTTTTTCGTAATGTTCACAATTGGGTGAATTGTGGTCATAGTCATAAACAAAAATTGACATATCAAGTGATTTTATATACTCTGCCATCGTATCTTCAGCCTTTGCGTTACCTGAAAAACCGAGATTTATATGGTCAATATCAAACCTTCTTGTAATAATCGCCTGATAAGAATTACCCGGTCTTGAAGCGCATCCGCCTTGCGTGATTGATGAACCGTAATATACAATCGGTTTTTCGTATTTATAATTATCCGCTTCAAAAATATGAGCTTCATCACTCAAACCTATATATAACTCATTCACATCACTGTAAAGCGGAAAGTTTATTGTAATTTCACGCATCTGCTCATCATCAAATTCAATTATACTTTCATAGCCGTCCGTAATTTCGAAAGGCGGTCTATATGAACCGATGTATCTGTCCTCTCCATCAATACGCACATACAAATCAAAACCCGCAGATCCAGTCAATGCAAAGTGCGGCATCTTACCCACATTTGACATTTTCGTATAAATAGCAACATACTTACTGTCAGTTTTAAAACGAACTCTGCCACCTGCGGTATTTGAATGAAGGTAATTTACACCGTCGCTGACTTTTGCTGCAACATCTTCGGGCATTCTTCTGAATTTACCGCCCTGATGAAACACACCGTAAACCTTGAACGGCTCTGCTTTCACATCGTAAAATTTTATATTATCTTTTTGTATATGGGTTTCAACTTTAAAGTTATTGTCGATTTTTGCAATATTCATAATATTATCACCTCTTGTGCATTATATCACAGATTAAAATAAAAGTATATAAAAATAATGAAAATTCCCACCCTTTAATAAAAGAGTGGGATTCAATTATTTTATGTATATTGTTTCTCCTGCTTTTACGCAATATGTTTTTCCGCTTTGTAAAAACCACACATCAATTGATGTTGGATTATGAACAATAGTCTTATCAACACTTGTCTGAAGACTCTCGTACGCTTTTATATAATCATAAATTTCTATGTTTGTAGCGTACCAGATGTCATCTTTTCCGCCGATGTATTCACAAAACTCTTCAATTACATTCCAGTTATCGTTGTTATCAAATTCATAACTGTGACCCCAGAGATAGAACATCCAATTATCACTCGGATAACGAGAATTTTCCTCAACAAATTTCTTTGCCAATGTCATAAGATTTTTACAATTATGATGGCAAGTAGGATGAAGTGTAAGCCAATTTTCAGGAAACCCAAAATTCTCAGTTGATTTTACAGTTCTCGAATAACATATACCACACTTTTGGAGAGCATCTACAACTGCATCACTATATGTTCCGAAGGGATATGCCATACCGCGAGCAATTACTCCGTAATCTCTTTCTATAGCTTTTCTGTCTTCAAGTATTTCAACAAGAACTTCATCAGTTTTCATCTTTTCAAGAAACGGATGTGTATAAGCATGAACCGCAACTTCATGAGGTGAATTTTTAAAAAGCTCCTTGGCTTCAGAAAGCTTCAGTCTTCCGTAATATTTTTCTCTGACTACATCTTCCGGACGGTATAATGCAGAATTGATATTAAATGTGCCTTTGATACCATGCTTATTCATGATATCAATAAGTCTTATATCCTGAACAACACCGTCATCATAACTGAGTGTAAGAACCTTTGACTTGCCGTCTTTTAATTTCATATACATAATTCTGCATTCCTTCCCTTAACCCAAATAAGTTTTACAATATTCAACAAACAATTTGTCCGCTTTTATATCAACAATAAAATCATTTTCAAGATTGTGTCCTGAGTCCGGATACGGATTCAAAACATGAGTTACTCCGCATTCTGTAAGTTTTTGATCAAGCATTTCAGCATTTAAATACGGAACCGTCTTATCCTTCATTCCATGATTTATTATTGTAGGAACAGTATTTTCGTTAACATATGTAATAGGTGAAATTTTCAGAAGTTCTTCTCTTGCGATATCTATATCAGCATAAGATGTAAATTTTTTTCCTGAACATCTTGACATAAGATAACATGAAGATGCTTCATCAAAAGTTTCGCTTTCTTTATAAAAGCTTTCAATTGTCAGATCTGTAGGGCCGCAGTTTGATATGACTGCCGCGGGTTTTATTGGTGCTGTATCAGCCTTTGAATATCCGTAAAGCAAGGACAGATGTGCACCTGCAGAAATTCCTGTGAGTATAACTTTGTTGATTTTAACGCCGTGTTCCTCACCTTTTTGTTTTATAAAATCAAGACACAAGTCAATATCGTCAAGGATATCATGAATCGTGATTGTGTCAGATACATAACGGTAATTCAACGCAGCAGCTGCATAACCTAAACGATTGGACATATACTCTATTTCTTCGTCATAGTTATCCTTACTGCCCATAAACCACGCGCCGCCATGTATAAAAAGTACCAGACCGACTTCTCCGTCATTTTCTATCGGAATATTCAAATCAAGTATCTGGCGTTCTTCAGTGCCGTAAGCTGTATTTCTGTACTCATAGCTTTTCGGCACGAAGAAAAAGTTGTAAACACCTGTGATAACGATAACAAGACTTGTTATCAATGCAATAATTCTTTTTAACATTCTCTTTCCTCAAAAAACAAAAATCAATCAAGTACCAACGAAATATTTAACGTACTGTTCGAAGAGTTCTTCGGTTTCCTTTTCCTTCTTGGAGTCGTTGTTAAGACTGTGGTCTGAGTTTCCGTACTCAACAAAGTGAAGTGTGCAACCGTTGTTATAAAGAGTAGCAGCCAAATCAGCACCGTGCTGATAAGGAATGATTGTATCAAGATAACCGTAGCTTAAAAGAGTCGGAACTGTTCCCTTACCGATATAAGTAAGCGGAGAAATTGCTAAGAGTTCTTTTTTAGCATCGTTTCTTGTAGCGAATGTGAAATACTTATCACATGCTTCTGACATAAAAGCCGCGCCACCTTCGGCATCAAAAAGAATATTGTTGCGATAGAAATACGGGTCAGTACAGTCAGCAGGTCCGCCTGCGTCACTTACACACGCTGTGACCGGGATGGGAGATGTATCTTTTCTTGAGTATGCATATAACATAGCCAAGTGACCACCTGCAGAATAACCTCTGAGAAGCACTTTGCTGATGTTGATACCCCATGCTGCGCCTAAATCTTTTATTGACTCCAGACAAGCATCGATGTCATCGAGAATATCATTAAGCGAAATATCCGCGCTCTTATAACGGTAGTTCATTGTAGCAGCTGCATATCCCTGAGATGAAAGCTTTTCGCACTGCTCCCAGTAACCTGATTTATCACCGGATGTATACGCACCACCGTGGATAAAAAGAACAACACCGAAATCAGCGTCATGTTCCCAAGGCATGAAGATCTCATATTTCTGGCGTTCGTGAGTTCCGTAAGACTCAGAAAAAACGCAAGCATCTCCTGTATCTCCAACAATTCCTGCATAACTTGTAAAGGAAAGTGCCAGTACAAGTGAGATGCTGACAATAACAGACAAAACTTTTTTGAACATAATAAATCCTCCTGTTTATCACTTAAATTTATTTAAGATACGTTTCACAATACTCTTCAAAGAGCATTTCTGTTTTCCTACGATTGTTCTTATCTCCTTCAAGACCGTGTCCAGAATTGGGATATGAAACCAAATCGCACTTTACACCACACTCAAAAAGTTTGTTATGAAGCATCTGCGCATGTGAATAAAGAATAATTTCATCCTTCATTCCGTAACTCATAAGAGTCGGCACAGTATCTTCATTTACATATGTAATAGGAGAAACTTTTAAAAGTTCTTCCCTTGCTGAGTCAATTGTATCAAGTGTAAAACTTTTTCCGCAAGCCATCGACATGTGCTCAGCCATCGCATCGGGATTCATCCATGCGCTTTGCCGGTAAAACGCTATGTCCGTAAAATCAACCGGCCCGCCGCAATCTGTAACTACTGCAACCGGTTTTATCGGTGCAGTTTCCGCTTTCGAATATCCGTATAACATTGATAAATGTCCGCCTGCCGAATATCCTCTAAGTACAACCTTGTTAATATTCACTCCTTGTTCCTGTGCCTTATCCTTGACACATTTCAAGGCAAGGTCAATATCATCAAGGATATCGTTTATATCAACATCTTTGCCAAGGTATCGGTAATTCATCGCCGCTGTTGCAAATTTCTTTTTATTTGCGATTTCCTGAATCTGCTCCAGATAACCCGCTTTGTCACCCGAGATAAAACCGCCGCCGTGAATAAAGAATACAAGACCGACTTCACCGTCATTTCTCATCGGAATATAAAGATCAAGTACATGGCGCTGATGTTCTCCGTAAACCAAATCCCTGTATTCATAACTTCTCGGTGCCGTAAAAATTGCAACTAAACTTGTAACAAATACTACAAGACTCGTCACTATAGCAATTATTCTTTTAACCATTAAACCCACCTACACCCAATTTACTACTTTTAATTATAATATGTAAAGTAAATATTGTCAATAAGAAAATATGCAAAAAATAAGGATGTGAAATATCATCATTCACATCCTCTTTAATTTCATATAGAAACTAATCGTAATTTTACAGCAAGAAATCCCCTTAGTGTAGTCTTGAAAAACACCGAATGAAATAAGGGCAGATCACCTCTGTTCTTATCTTCATACGGTGCTTGGGTAGTCAATAAATATTGCTCCGCTTACGCGCTACAAAGTTAATATTTAATTTGTGACATCATTATACAGAACGAATGTATGCTTGTCAAAACAGTCTCTTCAAAAAATGTCTTGTTAAATAAAAAGTGTTGAATTAACAAGTGAGTATGAACGGATTGAATTTTGTGGTGTTGTCTGCTTTTTATATTGATATAAATTTAAATCTCTAAGTAAGAATCAAACGTGACTTCAGTTTGTTATTTCATGTTTGCCAAGCGGTAATTGTTTACAAGGGTGGCAAGCTCCAAACGGCTGTGAACCTCAAGAGCAATATAGATATCTTTCACGTAGTCTTTAACAGTATGCTCGGAGATAACGAGGGTTTTGGCAATATCCTTGTTGGTGTAACCAAGACAGATAAGCTCTGCAACCTCGCGTTTCTTCGGGCTTAGCTTTGCAAGAGGATTTTTCTCCTCGTCTGCCAAAGCAACCGAAGACTCGGTTTTTACTTCCGTTTTCACGGCGGGAACAGTCTCTGTTTCTTCCTCTGCCGCATGAACGGTGTCGTCGGCAATGCGGCGGCGAAGCGCGAACATCAGGAACGGCTCAACCTGCGTAAACACGAACACAAGCACCGCCATGATCACCGCATAAACGATGTACAGCACGGTAGGCGCGCCCAGAAACATCTCTCCAATAACGGAGTGAACGAGAACAGCCGAGAGAGCAAGACCGATGATAGCGCAAGGTATGTATTTTGAGGGATAGGATTTCATGATCGGCACACCGTAAAGCGGAGCGAGCA
>JAFRZS010000289.1 GCA_017442445.1 Clostridia bacterium | reverse complement strand
CGCAAGCGGAATTATATCACAATGGTTTAGCAGTTCGTCTTCGATCCCTGATTACAATGAACTTCCGAGTGTCAAGCAAGTTACAAAAGACATAGGATATGAGGTAGAGCTTGTTGATGAATTTGCTAACGGATATAAATTCGACAATGGTAATATTGTCAACAACAATCTTACCGATGATGAGGGTAAGTCCGTTGAAAAGTTCAAATCAGTAATGTTCCGCTACGAAAAAGATGGCGATGAAGTAATCTTTTCACAGGATAAGGTTAACTCTCGGGTTGAAACAAACGGCGAAGTGGTTGCAAATGTTGACGGTGTTGATGTGTATTATCACAGCTACACTAACAAACTTGTTCCCCCTGATTACAAAATGACCGATGAAGATAAAAAAGCTGAAGAAAATGGTGAGCTGGTATTCAGCTACGGCTCTTCTGAGGTGGAGATTAAAGAAGTACAGTCTGTATCATGGAAAAAAGACGGCATGTATTATCAATTATTGCAGATTGACGGAAAGTTATCTGCCGATGAGTTAGCTGATATGGCAACAGAAATTATAAAAAAGTAAGTAAAACATATAAAAGGCCTGTCATTCTGTCGAGTGGCAGGCTTAATTGCATAATATGAGAATTGAAGAATTCGACAAAATGTGATATAATATAAAAAATTCAATTATTAAGAAATCTTAAGAATTTTCTTCCCAAATATTAAGAATTGTGTTGTATGATGTAATCGGAGGTGAAAGATAATGAACATATTAGTCGTTGATGATGACAGAGAGATAGTGGACAGTATTGCAATCTTTTTGTCGGGCGAAAACTATACAGTATTCAAAGCGTATGACGGTATTGAGGCTCTTGATATTCTTACCGAGAAGGACGTGCATCTTATGATCCTTGATATTATGATGCCTAAGCTTGACGGTATCAGAACGCTTATGAAATTAAGAGAATCGAAAAATGTCCCTGTTATTCTGCTATCTGCGAAATCAGAGGATGCAGACAAGATTTTGGGGCTTACCGCCGGTGCCGATGATTATGTAACAAAGCCGTTTAACCCATCAGAGCTTGTTGCAAGGGTGAAATCACAGCTTAGAAGATATACCACTCTTGGCTCTATCGGAAAGCAGAATAACGAAATTTCCATTGATGGACTTGTACTTAATACGGAAAGCAAAACAGTAAAGGTTGACGGTGAAGATGTGAGACTTACTTCAACCGAGTATAAAATACTTGAGCTTTTGGCACGAAACCGTGGTCGTCTTTTCTCCGCTGATGACATATACAGAAATGTGTGGAATGAGGATAACATTGTCGGAGACAAAACCATAGCCGTACACATTCGTCACATAAGAGAAAAAATTGAAATTAACCCTAAAGAGCCGCGATATTTAAAGGTTGTATGGGGTATCGGTTATAAGATTGATTAAAGGAGGTATTTGGGAATGAAAAGATTCTTATATTCAAATTATACAAAATTTATAGTATCTGTCATTTTTGTTGTATGTATTGTACTCGGAGCATTGACTGCAACAACAGGCATAAATAACATAATGACAAATGAAAAGGATATGATATATCAATTTGAAAATGATTTTACGGATTCGAGACAACTGATATATTATTTGTATGAACCTGAAAATGTTATCTTCCACGCTTATCATAATTTTTATACTGTTGATGATGAAACTGAGAGTGTTACACGGGCAGAACCATTAACCGTAAACGGACAGACTATGGAACAAAATATTGAACAGCGCTTAGAAGATATGTGGTGCAAGGACAAAATCCATTATTATATTAAATGGAATGACCGAGTATTTACAAATTGCGGAGCAAACTCTCCTGAAGAAATAAAACGAAATGATTTTTATTCGTATGTCATGAGACCGGGTAATGGCGACATTCACCTTGAGCGCGAAACAAGCTTTTCGGATAATAGGTATTTGTCAAATTATATGCTCAACGAGGTTGCCGGATATAATGACGAGGATGCCATTGAGATAGCTGTAACGATCAATGAAGTTTTTTTGAATAAATATGATGAAGACTGGCATCGTCAGGAAGGTCTTATTAGCGATCTTATATATCGTTTAGTGATTTTAGCAATAATTGCGTTGCTTATGCTTATTTATCTGATCTGTGTGTGCGGAAAGAACAAAGATGGCGAATTAAAAACAATGTGGGTTGACAATGTTTGGCTTGAAGTGCATCTTGCCATCACCGGAATACTTGTGTTTTTTGGACTATACTTTATAGTGGTTTGTATGGATGCTGTATATTAAGGCCATTTACCTCAAAGACTCAGTAATATAGTAGCATTTTTTGCATCTTCAATCGCAAGCAGCGTGGCTCTTACTTCGCTTCTTTCCATTGTGCGAAACATAAAGCGCAAGAACTTTATTGGTTCAAGCGTTATTTTCAGAGTTGTAAGATGGTGCTGGAAAACATTTGTTAAAGTTCTTGTATGGATTCGTAATGCCTTTGTTGAATATAGAAAGATAATCACCAAAACACTGCATAAAAAGACAGGAGCATTATTGATAGGTACATTATTCGGTTACACTGCTTTAATCGGACTTTTCGGCATATTTACATGTGGTGCCGGCAATCCGTTCTGGATATTTGTGGGTATTGCTCTGTTTGGTTTTGCTTCGTTTTTAGTGGCTCATCGCTCAAAAGATCTTGATGAAATAAAAAGGGGAGTAAGCGAAATCAGAAATTACAACTCTTCATATAAAATTCCCGAACTAAAGTGTGAGAATTTAAAAGAGCTTGCCGCAAATATAAACGACATCGGTAACAGTATTGATGAATCTGTTTCAGCAAAAATGAAAGCAGAGAGAATGAAAACAGAGCTTATAACAAATGTATCTCACGACCTGAAAACACCTCTTACCTCAATTATAAGCTACACTGAGCTTCTCTCAAAAGTAGAAGACTTACCGGATGAGGCAAAGGATTATGTGCAGGTAATTGCAAAAAAGAGTGATAGGCTGAAAAATTTAACACAGGATTTATTTGATATTTCAAAAGCACAGAGCGGTAACGAAGAAATAGTATTCGAAAAGCTGGATGCAGAACTTCTTATAAACCAGGCCATAGCAGAGTT
>JAFRZS010000288.1 GCA_017442445.1 Clostridia bacterium | reverse complement strand
GCAAGGCGAAAAAATAAAACTCGCGCTTAATACAGCTTGTTCATTAGTTTCGATCAGCGTACTTGCAAAGCCGATTTTTGAAAGTATAACAAGGGGAATGTCGGCAATAGATATGACATCAAAGGTTATGTTTGTTTTTGTGCCGATATTTGTAGCTATTATATCCTTGAACGGAAATCCGTTAACAGCTGCTTCGTATAACTCTCTGATGCTGTTGGCAGCACAGACGGTGTCACAGATGTCAAACTATTTTATAAAGCCTTGTGTGGCAATTTTCTTTGCCTTGGGACTCAGCTCTTCTGTTTCAACGGAATTTAATTTCAGAGCACTTGCCGACGAAATCAAAAAAATAGCAACAATTGTACTTTCTTTTATTGCGTCTATGTTCTTTTCGTTTCTTTCTCTTAGGGGAGGTCTTGCAAATGCATCAGATTCTATGGGGCTGAAAGGTGTAAAGTTCTTGTTATCGAGCTTTATTCCTGTAGTAGGCGGAGCCATAAGTGAAGGGTACTCATCTATATTGGGAAGTCTTTCTCTTTTAAAAGGAGTTGTCGGTACATTCGGTATCTGCGCTGTCGGACTTATCAATATTCCGATAATAACAGAGCTTTTGATATGGTCATTGGTTTTAAGATTGTCATCAGCTGTCGCGGGTACTGTAAAGCTTAATAGCTTGACAGATATGTTCAAAATAATTGCAGATGTCACAACACTTATAAATGTAGTTGTAATACTTAATTGTGCGGTACTTATAGTATCGACAGGTCTCCTGTTTGTGTTAAAAGGCGGTGCAACATAATGGAAGGTATAAAAATATGGATAACAGCTGTTGCTGTTACATCTGTCATGGCAAGTATTGTCTATATATTGGCACCTAAAGGGTCAACACAGAAAATTGTCAGAATATCGGTGTTCACTTTTATACTGACATCGTCTATTGCATCTTTCATGTCGCAGGATATAGACCTTGAATTTAAATTGCCTGAGCTTGAATATAAGTCATACAGGCAAGAACGGTTGCTTGACAACATACAGGAAAGCATGGAGTCATTGATGGTGAAAAACATGAATAATATTCTGAAATCAATGGGTGTTGAAGGAGCAAATATTAAAATCACTACGGATAAAAAAGAAGATAACAGCATAGTAATTACTGAAACACTTATAACAGTTCCCGAAAAATACAAAAAGATGTCAGAACAGATAAAAACAAAAATCAAAAAAGAGCTCGGATATGACGTGAGGGTTGGTATATGAAAATTTTAGAGAAGCTGAAAGAAAACAAAAAACTTGCAATCATATTAATACTTGCAGTTTTGACTATTGTTCTTATAGTTGCTTCTGAGTTAATACCGAAGGAAAAAGAGGAAATTATTGAAGAAGTAAACGATATTGAATATTCATATGCTGAAAATTTAGAAACGAAACTCAGCACAATGATAAGCAATATAAACGGCGCAGGAAATACGAAGGTGTTAGTTACACTTAAGAGCTCATCGGAATCGGTTTATGCGTATGACAGTAATGTAAATGACGATAAGCAAGAGTATAAATATATTCTCTTAAAAAACGGCAGTACACAGGACGGATTATTGCTTAAAATGACAGCACCCGAGATAAGAGGAGTAGCGGTTGTTTGTGAAGGCGCGTCAAGTGCGACCGTAAGAAAAGATATAACGGACATGATTACATCTGTATTGGATATCAGTTCAAACAGAGTAAGTGTTATAAAAATGAAATAACGGAGGCAGAAATGAATATTATCATCAGAAAAAGACAAATCATTATGGCAGGTTTAGTTCTGACACTTTCAGCGGCGGTGTTTGTGAATTGGTATTTCACAAAACCTGCGTTATCTACAGACAGTGAAACGACTGTCCGTGCCGAACAACAGGCAAACCTTGGTGATGCAAAATATGTAAACAGTAATTCTGAAAATGAAATCTTTTCAGAAGCAAAGCTCAAAAGAAGCAATACCCATGATGAAATACTTGAAGAACTGAATGACATTATAAAAGATAAAGAGTCAGATGAGGAAGCTGTAAAAAGTGCAAGTGAAAAATTAAACAGTATAATTGACAATTTAAAGCTTGAAACAGACCTTGAAAATCTGATTAAAAGTAAAACTTCGGTTGAGTCAGTTGTGATAATAAATCAGGATAAAGCGGAAATTATTGTTACCGGAGAGCAAAATGATGCTTCAACTTTAATAATCAAGGAACTTATAATGAAACAAACGCCGATTCCTGCGAAAAATATTACAATAATTGAAGCAAAATAGTTGAGAAATTTTTTCTTTGTGGTATAATATATAAGAATAACTGTAATTTTGCAGTAATTACCTACAAGGAGGAATATCATAATGGATATCAAAGATAACAAAGGTGCATCAACTCTTTCAATTTCTGAAGACGTTATTGCTTCAATTGCAACTACAGCCGCAAAGGATATTAAGGGTGTTGCAGGTTTCTCGAACCGTGTCCCTGATGTTAAAAGTGCTTTGAAGGGCAAGAATCCCCTGAAGTCAGTAAGAGTTCTTAAAAATGACACCGATATTGTGATTACAATTTATGTTTCACTTGAAGAAGGTGCAAAGCTTACAACAGTAGCTACTGAGGTACAGAAGGCTGTAAAAGAAGCTGTTCAGAATATGACAGGTAAGGTTGTAAGCAAGGTAAATGTGGTTATCTCCGATGTTGAATTTAATTCAGAGAAAGCAGAAGAAACAGAAGAATAATCAAACATAATAAAAAAAGCCGAAAGCACAAGTGCCTTCGGCTTACAGTGATATAAACAAGATATGGGAGGGTGAGATAAATGTCCGTATCAAGAAGAGAATCAAGAGAACTCGCTTTTATGATTTTGTTCGACAAGTCATTTAATCCCGATATGTCTCTTAATGAAATTATTGATTGTGCAGTTGAAGAGGAACTTATTCTTGAGGATGAGTTTGCTGTTGAACTTGCAACTCATGCAACTGAAAACATTGACAGAATTGATGCAATTATTTCGGACAAGCTTACAAAATGGACAATCGGCAGATTGCCCAAAGTTTCACTTGCTATTTTGCGTGTTGCGATTGCTGAAATGCTTTACATAGAAAATGTACCTGTTGGCGTATCAATCAACGAAGCGGTTGAAATTGCAAAGAAATTTGCGGCAAAGGAAGATGCATCATTTATAAATGGTGTGCTTGGAAACATAGCAAGATCAGATTTGATTAAAAAATGATTTTTTTAGGAATAGACACAAGTAATTATACAACCTCGGTAGCGGCATATGATGATGTAAAAAACGAGGTCACACAGTTCAAGAAGCTGCTCCCTGTCAAGAAGGGAGAGAGAGGTTTAAGACAGAGTGATGCTGTTTTTCATCATACTGTACAGCTTCCCGAACTGTTAGAAAAATTAACAGAGCAGATTTCTGATTTTTCAGCTGTCGGTGTTTCTGTATCACCGACAACTCAGGAAGGCTCATATATGCCGTGTTTTATGACAGGTGTACTGTCTGCAGTATCTGTTTCTTCTGTGTGTAAAATACCCCTTTACAGATTTTCACATCAGCAAGGACATATTATGGCTGCTTTGTACAGTGCGGATAAAACTGATTTGATCAGCGAAAGCTTCCTGGCATTTCATGTGTCGGGCGGTACAACGGATCTGTTGCTCGTCAGACCTTCTGATGAAAAAATCTTTGACATTCAGCGGATCGGCGGATCAAATGATTTGAAAGCGGGACAGGCTGTTGACAGACTCGGTGTAAGCTTAGGATTTGATTTCCCTGCAGGAAAATTTGTAGATGCTGAGTCTTTAAAATCTGACAGAGTATTTAATGTCAGACCGTCTGTGAGCGCTTTGACTTGCAGTCTTTCGGGACTTGAAAACAAGTATATGAAAATGAAAGCTGACGGAGAAACAAATGCTGATATATGCCGTTTCTGCGTTGAATATATAGGCGTAACACTCCAATCTCTTATTGAAAATGCCCGTAAAGAGTACGGTGATTTACCTGTTCTGATGTCAGGCGGTGTTATGTCAAATACTTTAATTAAAGCAAAACTTTCAAAGCTTAGTGATGTGTTTTTTGCTGAGCCTGAATTTTCTGCAGATAATGCGGCGGGCATAGCAATACTTGCCGGATATGAGAGTAAAAGAATATGAAAACTCCAATAACTATAACTGTCTCACAGTTAAATGCTTATTTAAAATCAATAATTGAATATGATGATAATCTCAGAGATTTTTATTTAAAGGGTGAGATATCGAATTTCACAAACCACTACAGAACAGGTCATTTATATATGACTCTTAAAGACGGTGAGTCGCAGGTAAAAGCTGTAATGTTCAGAAGTGCGGCGCAGAAATTGAAATTCAGACCTGAAAATTCAATGCAGATTATCGCACGCGGACGCATTTCTGTATATGAACGTGACGGACAGTATCAGTTTTATATTGAAGAAATGCAGCCCGACGGAGTAGGTGCATTGGCACTTGCCTTTGAACAGTTGAAGAAAAAACTTGAAAATGAGGGCTTGTTTTCAAAAGAATACAAGAAACCGATACCTGAATTTCCTGAAAGAATAGGTGTTGTAACATCTCCTACGGGTGCGGCAATACAGGATATATTAAATGTACTCGGGCGCAGGTATCCGAAAGCTGAGGTTATATTTGCACCTGTTCAGGTTCAGGGTGACTCGGCTTCAGGACAGATTGCAAAAGCAATTTTTGAATTTAATCAAAAGAAATGCGCCGATGTGCTTATTGTAGGACGCGGGGGAGGTTCAATTGAAGATCTCTGGGCGTTTAATGAGGAAGTTGTTGCAAGGGCTGTGTTTGCTTCCAAAATCCCGATTATCTCCGCTGTCGGACATGAGACGGATTTTACCATATGTGACTTTGTTGCCGATTTAAGAGCTCCGACTCCGTCGGCTGCGGCTGAACTTGCAACGCCCGATATTGATAAGCTTTATTCACTTATAGATGTCTACAAATTTAAATTGAATAAGCTGATGTCGGAAATAATAGATGACAAACGAAATACACTTGAATATTTAAAGCAAAGCGGCGCTTTAACCTCTGCAGAGGACTTTATGGACTCATACAGATTAAGACTTGATGACTTGATTTTACGCGCTGATGCTCAAATGAGCAGAATGCTGTCTGACAAGTTAAATGCTTTACAGCACTTAGCCTCGAAACTTGATGCAATCAATCCTGCAAAGGTGTTATCAAGAGGTTATGCGGTTGCTTTGAAAAATAAAAATACTATAACAAAAATCAGCGATGTTGCTGAAAACGATGACATAGATATTGTCTTAACCGACGG
>JAFRZS010000287.1 GCA_017442445.1 Clostridia bacterium | reverse complement strand
TTCCCGCAGGTATTGATGACAGACAGATTGTCAATGTCAGAAATGAAGGTAACAAGGGTACAAACGGCGGTCCCGCAGGTGATCTTCTTATAGCTGTTTTCGTAAGACCTCATCCGTTCTTTGAAAGAGACGGTTATGATGTATGGTGCGATGTAACAGTTACATTTACACAGGCTGCTTTAGGTGATACTCTCCAGGTACCGACGCTTGACGGCAAAGTAAAATATGATCTTCCCGCAGGTACTCAGCCGGGAACTGTATTTAAGCTCAAGGCAAGAGGTATTCAGAATCTGAACGGCAGAGGCAGAGGCGATCAGCTTGTCAGAGTACTTGTTGAAGTACCTAAAAACCTCAATGCAAAACAGAAGGAACTGCTTAAAGAGTTACAGAATGAATTGGGTAAGAAAAATTCCGAGGACAATGACGAAGATACCGGCAAGGGATTTTTCGGAAAGAAGAAAAAATAATGAAAATTACAACTGTTTTATTTGACATGGACGGCACATTACTCAATACACTTGATGACCTTGCCGATTCAGTAAATTTTACACTCACAAAATTCGGATGTCCGACAAGGGATGTTGATGAAATTCGCGGTTTACTCGGCTACGGTGCTTACTATCTTATTAAACACGCAATGCCTGAAAACACTCCTGAAGACGAAGTTCAGACTGCGTTTGAGTTTTATAAAGAGTACTACAAGCAGAATATGCAGAACAAAACTGCACCCTATGACGGAGTAAATGAATTGCTGAAGGGTCTTCATGAAAAGGGAATAAAAATGGCAGTTGTTTCAAACAAACCCGGACCGGCAACGGAAATTCTCTGCGAAGAGCTTTTTGGCGAATACATAAAAACTGCAATCGGTGTAGGCGGAGAAGTCAAAGAAAAACCCGACCCGAGCGGTCTTGAAAAAGCATTGAAGTTACTCAACAGTACAAAAGAAGAAACAGTTTTTGTTGGCGATTCCGATGTTGATATGCAGACAGCAGTCAACTCAAATCTTAAAGCAATTGGTGTAACATGGGGATTCAGGGACAGAGAGATTATCGAAAGCTTTAATCCTTATGCAATTGTTGATTATCCTACAGAAATTCTTGATAAAATATAATTTTAGAAGTTTTATTTCGGCTCCCTTGTATAAAGGGAGCTGTTATTTTTTTTTGCAAAAATTGACGGAAGAATTATCAGTGTTGCTGAGGCTGTTTTTTTACAACCTATAAAGTATTACTTTGCTTTTTACATAGTAAACGATAAAAATATGTGAGGATATTTGAATAAATTTACATTATTTTGCACCGCGTTTACATTTTGTTCATAATTAGGAAACAAATTGTTAATATTTTGAATATAAAATACTCATGTATATATCTGACGATTTATGTATGAGTGTTTATGTCTGAGGTATCTTTTTTGTGAAGACTGCTGCATAAAACTAAGATGCGTACAAAATCTAAAAAAATTTGGAGGGAACAAGCTATGAAAAACAGAAAATTCAGAGCAATCCTGAGTGTTGTTTTAGCATCATTGATGTTATTAGGCTCAATGTCAACAGCGCTCGCAGCTAACGATTTTGATTTCGTTGGCAAAGTTAAGTACACATCACCCAACGGTGTGTATAATGCAACAAAGATTACACATCCGAACAAAGACCTCGGTACAGTTGACGGTGTTGTTGACTACATCGGTAACAGCCAGGTAGCAGCACACGACAAGGGCCAGGGCGACAGATCTCAGAACTACATCTGGTCAGCTATCGGTCACGGCGACTACATCTATGCTTCAACAAACTACAGCTCAATGATGTCAACTCTTTCATTCATGGGCTCAGTTTTAGGTCACAAGTTTGATGCTAATGTAATGAACACTCTTCTTAACACAATGTTCAACGGAACATTCTTTGTTGGTGTTGAAGACGGCGGTAAGCCCAGCGGTGTTCTTTTCAAAATCAATATAAAGACAGCTGAAGTTACAGTTCTTATGACTAACCCCAAGGGTTGTCAGCTTCGTAACGCAACAGAGTATGCAGGTAAGATTTATTTCTGCGGTTCAGTTGACGGTTTACCGGCAGTTGTTCAGGTTGACCCCGCAAACAACGATAAGGCAGAAGTTATCTACCGTGGTATTTCTTTACAGGATTACTATGCAGCATATCAGAAGGGTATCAGCGCAGCAGTTCGCGGTATCTGTGAATATGACGGCAAATTTATCGTAAGTACAATCACACTTGACGGTGCTCAGATTCTTGCATCTGATCATCCGTGGGACGGACAGGATGCTTTCGAAGTAATCGCTACTCAGGAAGATTTGTTTGACTATCCCGCATATCGTTTCCAGGACAGCATCTACGGCGGTTCAATCTGGGAAATGGTAGAATTCAACAATAAACTTTATGTTTCAATCTGCACAGGCCGTCCGGAAAATAAACCTGACTACAACACAATGCAGTCTTTCGCACTTGTAGTTGGTGAACCCGGCGCAGACGGAAAATGGACATGGACACCCGTTATCGGTAACAAAGATCACGGCGCAAAATACACATTCGGTATTGACCCTGAAAGAACAAGAGCAGGTGCAGGCGTTCTCAATATCTATGACGGATATCTTTACATCGGTGAATACAATGACGAAGAAATTCCGCTTGAAAGAATTATCTTTGATCTTGACTTTGATTTCATGAACGCAAACTTTGATCAGTCAGTTAACCTTTATCGTATGGATAAGGACGAGAACATTGAGCTTATCGTCGGTGATGCAACAGAAATGTTCCCCGAAGGCGGTAAATCAGGTTTCGGTTCAGGCTTTGACAGACATGAAAACCAGTACATCTGGAGAATGGCATCTTACAACGGAAAACTTTTCGTTGGTACATTTGATACAAGTAGCTTACTCCAGCCCATCGGTCAGTTTGTAAACAAGGACATCATGAAGATGACAGACGAAGAATGGGAATCACTCTTCGGTTACATTCAGAGCTTCCTTGATGCAACAGCTCCCAACGAAGAAGAAGACAGCGAAGAAGTTGCAGCTATGAGAGATCTCTTTGAAGATTACACAGCAGACGAACTCATCGAAATGGCAACAGGCGAAGAAGAAGCTGAAGGCGAAACAGGTATGTCATTAGATGTATTGCTTGATACAGTAGCAGGTCTTATCAAGACAGCTGCATATCTCAGCAAGGCAGACCGCGGATTTGACCTTTATGTTTCTGAAGACGGTATCAACTTTGAAACAATTACAACAAACGGTTTCGGTGATCCCACAAACCACGGTCTCCGTACATTTGCTGTAACAGAATACGGTCTCGGTATCGGTACAGCTAACCCATTCTGGGCTGGTCAGATCTGGATGATGACAGACGACGGCGAAGAAGTTGAACCCGAAGGCGAAGGTTTCTACGGCATCGTAACAGAGTTCATGGATATGGTTGCAGGTTTCATTAACTTCCTTCAGGCATTACTTGAAAACTTCAATACATTCTTTGAGTTCATTCCCAGACTCGCAGATTATGTAAAAACAAATATTATAAAATAAGCTGAATTAAGCTAAAAAAGGGGTGCGGTTTCTGAAAAGAAACCGCACCTTTTAAAATGCGATGAATTAAATAAAAAAGGGCTTTTAGCCCTTTTTTATTTTACATACGAAGCACAGCCAACCCCCGTCTTCGTGACGGTCAATAACTTCAAAGTTATTTTCATTGAATGCGTTGAGAATTTCATCTTCTCTCATGTCTATGATTCCTGATGTTATAAAATATCCGTCAGGCTTCATGTATTTCTGAATATCTGATGAAAGTTTGATTATGATATCGGCTACGATATTTGCAACAACTACATCAAATTTTCCGTCAATTTTATCTGTGAGATTACCCTCTTTGAATGTAAGTTCAGGTTCGCTGTAATTATTGAGTGTACCGTTGTCCTTTGCTGTCTTTACGGCGAGCTTATCAATATCAACACCGATTGCACTGTCAGCACCGAGTAAGAGTGATGCGACCGACAAAATTCCGCTTCCGCATCCGACATCTAAAACTTCGCAACCGTCGGTAATATAGTTTTCAAGAGTTTCAAGGCAAAGGCGTGTTGTCTGATGTGTGCCTGAACCGAAGGCAAGGCCGGGTTCAATATTCAAAACAACTCTGTCAGTATCAATATCGTCATACCAAACGGGTTTAATGAGCAATTTGTTACCGATGTTCATCGGCTTGAAATATGCTTTCCAGTTATTTTCCCAATCCTCATTTTTGCAAAGTGTTGTACCGATTGTATATTCAATATTTTCTGACTTGAATCTTTCCTCTAAGAAAGCTGTTGCTTCCGCAGGGTTTTCTTCGGGAGAAATATATATATGAATAATTGCTTTTGTTCTGTCTTTCTTGAGCAGATCCTCGTCAATGAGGTCAATGTGAGCAATCTCAAGAGCCTCGTCTTCAAGATTGCTGTAATCTTCAATATAGATTCCGTAGGGTACAACCATATGAGCTATGCTTTCTGCAAGTTCAATATCTTTTGTGTCAACGGAAATAAGTACTTCAGTCCAGTCCATAAGTCCTCCTATTTTAAATTAGCTTTAGTGTCAACCGCAGATAATCCGTGGTTGAAGAATTTTCTGTTATCAAGTGCCCACTGACGCTGTGAATATTCACCGGGAGCGATTGCGCTGACAGAATTTTCAATTTCAAAAATTCTTGAGTCAAGCAAGTCGAGGGTGGAGAGAATTTCTGCTTCTAAGAACATAGGTCTTACAGCGGCACCGAACTCAGGCTCACCGTGATGTGAAATCAACATATGCTGAAGAAGTCTGTATTTATCAGGGGTAATTCTCAATTCTTCTCCGGCTTTTTCAATTGCGATAGCACCGCGGACAAGATGACCGATAAGATTCCCGTCAACTGTATAACCTGATGCAAGACCTGTATCGGAAACTTCAAATTCATCGAGCTTTCCGATATCGTGAAGTATTGCACCTGCAAGTAAAAGGTCAGGATTTACTGACGGATAAATTTTGCAAACACCTTGTGCAAGTCTTACGATTGAGAGTGTATGATACAAAAGTCCGCCGCGGATTGCGTGGTGAAGCTTGAAAGCTGCAGGCCAGTATAAAAGCTTTTCTTTGTTTTCTTTTAATAATTTTAAAACGATGCTCTTGAAATCTGCATCTGAAAAGCCTGTGACAATAGCTTCAAGCTCCGAATACATCATCTCACCGCTGTAATCTGCGCTCTGAACAAAATCTTCAATGTTTATGTTATCAGAGGGGATAGCAAGACGGATTCTTTCAACTCTAAGCTGGTCGGCGCCATTATAGGGAGAAATTGTACCTCTGACTTTTACGATGTTGTTAGCTTCGTAGCTTCCGTGAGCTTCTTCGTTATAGTCCCAGAGCTTTGCTACAATTTCACCCGAAGCATCGGAAAGAATCATATCAAGATACGGCAGACCTTTAGCCGTTGTTTTTTTATCACAGGTTTTAATCAGGCAAAAGCCTTCAACGGCACCTGATTTACCCATACTTTCAAAGTTCATATGTATTTACCACCTTAATTTAATTATATCCTTATAAGTATATCACAATAAAAAAGTGAGTGCAAGAAAAACATTGACTTTATAATTTCGTTAGAGTATCATTATATTATGAAAAGAGGTGAGGGGTATGGAATACTCAAAAGAGCAACTCGGAAATTCAATAGAAATAGCAGTAAGCGAAGACCACACATTCGGTACTGATGCCATGCTTCTCAATTATTTTACTCAGTACAGGAAAAATGAAATTGCCTGCGACTTGGGTACAGGTTGCGGAATATTACCGCTTCTGTGGTGCAGAGGTGAAGTTAATAAAATAACTGCCGTAGACATTCAGAAAAAAGCCTGTGAACAGCTTGAATATTCAATAAAACTCAATTCACTTGAAGGAAAAATTGAGGTATATAACATAGATTTAAAAGAAATTTCTGAGCATCTGCCTCGTGAAAAATATAATCTCGTTACAATGAATCCTCCGTATTTCAAAATGAATTCGGGCAAGATGGCTGATACGGAGGCATCATACATCGCAAGGCATGAGTTCAAATGTAACCTTGAAGATATCATAAAAGCCGCAGACTATCTGCTAAAGTACGGAGGCAGACTGTGTATGTGCCACAGAGCAGAAAGACTGTCGGAGCTTATGACTTTGATGACAAAGTATTCAATAGAGCCCAAAAGATTAAGGCTTGTGTCCCAAAGAGCAGATACAGCACCGTGGCTTGTATTGGTTGAAGGTAAAAAGGGCGGAAAAGAAGGTCTGAAAATAGAGCCGTCTTTGTTTATGTACAATCAGGATAACAGCTATACTGATGAGGTAGTAGAAAAAGTTTTGTACAATCAGACAGATATTTAATTTGAAAGGTATGTGAATAATGGGTTCACTTTATGTAGTAGGAACACCCATAGGAAACTTAGGGGATATATCACCGAGAGCGCTTGAAACTCTTGAAAGCTGTGATTTTATTGCGGCAGAGGACACAAGAGTAACACTCAAGCTCTTGAATCATTTCGGAATTAAAAAGGCTATGCTTTCATACCATGAGCATAACAGAAATTCCGCAGGTGAAAAGATAATAGAGAGAATATTGAACGGTGAAAACTGCGCTTTGGTAACAGATGCGGGAATGCCTGCAATATCAGATCCGGGTGAAGATCTTGTAAGGTTCTGTCTTGACAGAGGTATAAAGGTTGTGTCGGTACCGGGTCCCACAGCATTTGCGACGGCAATTGCAATATCGGGTATGAATGCGGGACGGTTTACATTTGAAGGCTTCCTTAGTGTAAACAAGCAAAGCCGCAGAGAGCATCTTGAAAGTCTTGTAAATGAACAACGAACAATGATTTTCTATGAAGCACCGCACAAGCTTCCTGCAACACTCAAGGATATGTATAAGGCTTTCGGTGACAGAAAAATAAGCATCGTCAGAGAGATAACAAAAATTTATGAGGAAACCATAAGGACAAGCCTTAAAGAAGCTTCGGAATTATACGCTCAGTCGGGTCCCAAGGGTGAAATCGTGCTTATCATTGAAGGTGCAGAGAAAGTCAAGAAAGAGTACACTCTTGAAGAAGCTGTTGAAATGGCAAAAGCTTTTCAGAATGACGGCGCCTCTGCAAGTGAAGCGGCAAAAAAAGCATCAGCCGAAACAGGAGTCAAAAAAGGAATTATATATAAAAGTATGTTGGAGGAATAATTATGCTTGAATTTTTATCACAGTATTGGTATCTCATATTGATCTTGATTTTTGCTTTGTTACTTACATTTATTCTTTGGGTGAAAGCGGCAAAATCAAGTGCAGAAAGAAACAGAGAAAAAAAGGAGTTTTTTGCAAGGCTTGACAGAGAAAAAGACCCTCGCAAAAGATTCTCTGAAATCACAAAAGAGGTACTTGATTCAGAACCCTTGGAAGATGTATTTGAAGGTGTTGTAGCAAATATCCAAAGACGCATAGACAAAACAGAGGAAGAAAATGCTATCAGTTTCTTCGATTCGCTTTCTGCACCTATGAGATATGTATATACAGCATTTTATGTTTTCGAGGACAGCAAAGACGGTTTGCACGAGTTCTTCAAAAAGAATACTTACCCCATAGCACCGCTGGCACCTGAAGCAATTTCAGCTGTTTTCGGTAGTGAAATCGGTGATGTTGTGCGCGAACAATGGGAAATTTTTGATGAAGAAAACGAGGAAAAATCGGTGATTCCCGAAGAATATGAACTTGTTAACAAAAAGTTTAAGAATATGACACAATCTCTCAATGTTAACGAAGCTGTTAAAGCCTATGTGATTGAAAATATAGTTCATTTTGCTTAAAAAAGCTTGTAACAGCTTGATTTTTTGAATATCTATCGTCATTTTGACGAGAAAAAAACAGGGACTAAATCCCTGTTTTTTTGTTAATAACTGATAGAAATTATTCTAAAAAAGCAAATAAACTCCCATTTTCACCTTATTTTGCGGTCCGACGAGAGAAAAAGACTTGATTTTTCAAGCGGTTTAGTGTACAATGTGTATAAATATTGTAGGAAACTATCGCAACTTATAAATTTTAATTTAATTGTGGGGGCGACGCTTATGTCAAACAGAATCTTTCAGGGTATTGTCCATCAGATGCGCACAGCAATCAACAGAGTTATCGGCGTAGTCGATGAAACAGGTTCAATTATTTCTTGCAGTGAACTCGGCAGAATAGGAGAATCTGACGAAAAGTTAACCCGTATTTTCTCAGATGCCGATTTTATTCCTTCAAACGGATATACATACCGCACATTCGGTGATTTCTCATGTCCCGAGTATGCAGTGTTTGTTGAGGGTACAGATGAAACAGCAGGAAAGTATGCGGAAATACTCTGTGTATCATTGAGCAGTATCAAACAGTTCTATGACGAGAAATATGACAAAAACAATTTTATCAGAAATGTAATTCTTGATAATATCCTTCCCGGCGATGTATATCTCAAGTCAAGAGAATTACATTTTAATAATGACACAACAAGAGTAGTATTACTTATCAGAGTTTCACAGACAGGCGAAGCATCTGTATATGAAACAATACAGGGACTTTTCCCCGAAAAGAACAAGGACTTTGTTATAAATGTCGGCGAAACTGATATAGCACTTGTTAAAGAGGTAAAGAACAGCACAGAGCCAAAAGACCTTGAAAAACTTGCAAGATCAATAGCAGATACACTCACAGCAGAGCTTAACACACATGTCTTTGTAGGTATCGGTACAACTGTCGTAGGCGTAAAAGACCTTGCGCGTTCATTCAAGGAAGCACAGGTTTCATTGGATGTTGCAAGAGTATTTGACTCGGACAAAAACATCGTAAGCTATGATAACCTCGGTATTGCAAGACTTATCTATCAGCTTCCGACAACACTCTGCGATATGTTCCTCAACGAAGTGTTCAAGAGAGGATCAATTGATACACTTGATCAGGAAACACTTTTCACAATTCAGAAGTTCTTTGAAAACAACCTAAATGTTTCCGAAACATCAAGAAAACTCTTTGTTCACAGAAATACATTGGTTTACAGACTTGAGAAAATTAAAAAGCTCACAGGTCTTGATTTGAGAGAATTTGACGATGCTATCGTATTCAAGGTAGCATTGATGGTAAGAAAGTATCTTGATTCAAATCCTGAAGAAATCTAAAAAAGGAGCCTTATATGATTGAGTTTAGAAATGTTTCCAAAACTTACGACAACGGAACAAAAGCTCTCACCGATGTAAACATCAAAATTGATGCAGGTGAATTTGTATTCATTGTCGGAGCTTCAGGAGCAGGTAAAAGTACATTCCTGAAGCTCATAATGAGAGAGGAAGTTCCTACCTCAGGCACGGTAAAGATTCTTGACTATAATCTCAACGAGATGAAGAAAAAGAAGATACCGTATTTCAGAAGACATCTGGGAATTGTATTCCAGGATTTCAGACTTATTCCCAAGATGACAGTTTATGATAATGTTGCATTTGCGATGCGCGTAATCGGCGCCCGTGAAAAGCAGATAGAAAAGAGAGTTCCGTATGTATTGAGTCTTGTCGGACTTGAAGGCAAGATGAAATGCTACCCGACAGAATTGTCAGGCGGTGAGCAGCAGAGAGTAGCTTTAGCAAGAGCTTTGGCGAATAACGCTGATATCATTGTAGCCGATGAACCGACAGGTAACGTTGACCCGCAGATGTCAATTGAGATTGTTGAATTGCTTACAAGACTCAATGAAATGGGAACAACAGTTCTTATGGTAACACACGCACATGACCTTGTCCGTAAATTTGACCGCAGAGTTATCACTCTTGAACACGGTTGCATTGTATCGGACGGTAATGTTGTTGATTCTGCGGCGGCACCCGTAACAAACGAGCCTCCCAAAATCACGGATGAAGAAAAAACTCTGGCATCTGTTGATGAATTGGTATCACAGACACCCGAATATAAAACAGAAGAATTTGCAGCAAAGGTTGAAGAAGAAATTCAGGAAACTCTTGCTGAAGAAAATACAGAAGCTGAAGGCGAGACCGATGCCGATGAAGGAGGTAATGACTGATGGGTAAAGTTAGTTTAGGTTACCTCACCAAAGAGGGTTTCAGAAATACATGGGTCAACAGACTTATGTCAACGGCATCAATCGCAGTTTTAATGTCATGTCTGATCATGGTTGGTGTTGCTATGATGTTGCTTGTCAACATGAATGCAATCATCGGTGATATAGAAGACCAGAATGTAATTATGGTTTTCATTGAGGACAATGCATCAGATGCTCAGATAGAAAAAATGGGCAAGGAAATAAAGGCGATGGATAATGTTGAGTCCTGCGTTTTCGTTTCCAAGGAAGAAGCTTTTAAAACACAGATCAAGGATCTTAAATCTGTAGCAGAATTATTTGATGACGAAAGTGATAACCCGCTTCCTGATTCCTATAAAGTTACATTGAAGGATCTCAAATATTTTGAAAAGTCAATAGATTCTCTCAAAAAGCTTGATAATGTTTCAAGCTTACGCGAGAACCGTAATCTTGCACAGAAGATAATGCAGATAAGCAACGCGATAACATATATCAGCATTACAGTTATAGCAATTCTTTTGCTTGTTTCACTCTTCATTATTTCAAACACAATCAAGATTACAATGTATAACAGAAAGCTTGAAATTAACATCATGAAATCTGTTGGTGCAACAGATTGGTTTATCCGTTGGCCGTTTATGGTTGAGGGTATGGTTTTAGGTTCAATTTCGGGTGTTGCGGCAGTCGGACTTGTATGGCTTATATATGAGTTTGCTGTTAAGAAAATTATGCAGGTTCTTTCATTACTCGGAACATCACCTGTTGAGTTTACGAAGTATGTTCTTCCGATGCTCGGATGCTTCGTAGCTGTTGGTATCGTAATCGGTTCAATCGGCAGTGCGTTTTCTATCAGAAAGTACCTCAAAGAACAAGACAGCATAACAGAGCTTGAAGAATAATGAAAGGAATAGTCATGAAAAGAGTTATTACGTTTACAGTAATCTGTGCACTTCTATTCGGTACAGTATTTACAGTCGGTCCAATTGAAGTATATGCGGCAAAAACTCTTGAGGACTACAATGATGAATATCTTGAGCTTGAAGAAAAGCTCAAAAAAAATCAGGCAAATATACAAAACGCAGAATCAGAAATCAAAAATAAAGAAGCATATGTTGAAACCCTTAACGGACAGATAGATGTTGTACAGGAGCAGATTGATGTTCTTGATGAAAAAATATCTGTTCTGGGTGATGAAATAGCTGTCCTTGATGTGAGCATCAATGAACTTGCATCAGAGATAGCAGTACATGATAAAAAAATAAATTCGCTTGAAGCTGAGAAAAAGACTGCAGAGGACGAGCTTGATAAAACCTTTGAGCAACTGAAATTAAGACTCAGAGCATCGTATATCTCAGGAACTTCTTCAGTAATAGAGCTTCTTCTGACATCTGACAGCGTGGCAACATTCCTCGTAAGGAGTGAATATATCAAACGCTCGTCAGAAAACGACAAGGAGTTTATGGGAAATCTTGAGGATCAGATTGATGAGATCAAGGTAATCGAAAGCGAAATCAAAATTCAGAGAGATGAAGTTGCAGACAAAAAGTCTGTATTTGATGCTCAAAAGGCTGAGCTTGTTGCAAATCAGAACGAGATACAATCCTCAGCAAACATTCTTGAAAGCAAAAGAAATGAATTGTCTGCCAAAAAGACGGAAGCTGCATCAATGATAAATCAGCTTAACAAAGACAGCAAGGCATATAAGGAGCAGATTGCGCAGATAGAGGCGGATATGAACGAGATAGAGGAGCTTATCAGACAATATACAACAAATCCTCCGTCAGACTCTAATCTTCCCGACAATCCGATAAATGCTCAAGGCTGGATGTGGCCCGTAAAAGCAGAAGGAATGCAGGTGTGTTCACCTTACGGAATGAGAATACATCCGCTTTACGGCGATTACAGAATGCACACGGGTGTTGATATTGATAGCAGATTGGGTAATGCTTATCTTTTCCGTAAGCCTGTTGTTGCATCAAAAGCTGGAACAGTAACCTACAGCGGTGTAAACGGCGGTTACGGTAACTGTGTGATAATCAATCACGGCGGAGGTTATTCTACTTTGTATGCTCACTGCGACGAATTGACAGTAAGCAGCGGACAGTACGTAACACAAGGACAGACAGTAGGTTTAGTCGGAACATCAGGTGTGTCATCTGGAGAGCATCTTCACTTTGAAGTCAGAATCAACGGTCAGCACACAAATCCGATGAACTATATTTCACTCTAAAAAAGAAAGGTTTGAATTATGAAAAAAATAATATCAACTTTAATGATCTTTACATTGATTTTCGGTGTATTGGTATATCCCGGAGGTCTTGATGTTTTTGCGGTTGAAGATTACAATGAAGAATACCTGAAGCTTCAGGAAAAGCTTGAAAAGGCTGAAGACAATATGCAGAATGCACAGTCTCAGATAAGCAGTAAAGAAGCATATGTAGAAACACTTAATCAGCAGATTTCTGTTGTTCAGGAGCAGATAGATGTTCTTGACGAAAAAATCGGCGCTTTGCAGGTTAAGATTGACGGTCTTAATGTAAACATTGACAAACTTGCAACAGAGATTGCAGAACACGATGCAAAAATTGAAAAACTTCAGGGCGAAATTACAGCTGCAAAGGACGAGCTTGATACAACTTTTGAACAGTTGAAAGTAAGACTCAGAGCTTCATATATTTCGGGCAGTTCTTCAATGCTTGAATTACTTCTGACATCTGACGATGTTTCAAAATTCCTTATAAGAGCAGAGTACATCAAGCGCTCATCAGACAAAGATCAGGAAATTATGGACTCACTTGAAGATCAGATTGATGAGTTGAAGACTCTTGAAACTGAAGAAAAAGAACAGAGAAAAGTAGTTGCAGATAAAAAGTCAGTTTTTGATGCAGAGAAAGCAGAGCTTGTTGAAAATCAGAACGAAATAAAATCATCTGCAAACATTCTTGAAAACAAAAAGAGTGATTTGTCAAATAAAAAGTCAGAAGCAGCATCAATGATAAATCAGCTCAATAAGGATACACAGACATACAAAAACCTTATCGCAGAAATTGAAAGCGATATGGAAGAAATGGAAGAAAAGTTCCGTGAGCAGACAAGTTCAGGTTCAGCTTCAGGTTCAGTAACACTTTCACCGGGAGGCTGGGCATGGCCCGTACCGATGGCAGGCACATATGTTTCTTCACCCTATGGCTACAGAATTCACCCGATATACGGTACC